>CAINVV010000210.1 GCA_903854235.1 uncultured Bacteroidia bacterium
CCCCGCCAGGATCCGCCGTATTTTGCTATTACTATTTTTCCCTTTACCTCCACACCCATGCGCTCCAACTCCTCATAGTCAGATGGAATGCCGTGGTTGACAAAAATCAAACCTGCCGTGACATCCCCATCAGCCGAATAGGCGTTGTAAGTGGGCAGTTGCTCCTTTTTTTGCCCGGAGGTTTTGTCCTCTTTCAAACCTGGTTCCTCCAGTTTTGCTTTGAATGGCTTGTTGCCAAGCAGTTCCAGAGTTCTTGTTTTTGGGGTAGGGAAAAGCACAAAATAGGAGACTATCTCGGTTTGATAGCCCCAAGATTGAAACAGTTTGGCCATATATTCGGCATTCAGCTTGTCCTGAGGGCTGCCGACGTGATGCGGCCGGGCGGCTAGAAACTGCATCCAGGTATCCTGGTCTTTGGGGTTTAATTGCGCATCGAATTGTTTCTCCCAGTCTTTTTGCCTGGCAGCATGATCATCCGTAAATCCCATGATCTTCTGGGCATTTACCGCAGTAGCGGATAGCAGTAACATCAAAACAAGCTTGAAAATTTTCATTCGGAAGATGATTTTAGGATGGATAATATTTTTTTCAACCATTTTTTAAATCAATAATTTGCGGCCTCATCCGGGGGCAAGGACAAACAGATTAGTTACAAAGCTAACAAAGGATGATTAAAGCAATAGATCACTTTACTTTTTTTATCGTCTAACGAGATTTTTGTATTAAAAGTTATCTAAGGATCGGCTTCTTTGATTTTAGTACTTTAGTATGCCCGGTTTGTGATCCAACCAACAGGACAACTTGATGTTTAAGAACAGCATCATATTAAAGTTAATAAACATAAGCATCTTAAAGTAAATGGTAACTTTGTAGACTGCTTAAAGCAAGAGATGGTAGAACAGAAAAAATATACAGTTCCGGCAATGCTCCGGAATACTTTTGGTTCGTATGGTGATCGGCCTTCGCTCGTCTTTGCCGGAGAAGAGATCCGTACCTATGCCCAGTTGGAGGTTGAAGTGAAGCAGGTCGCTGGCAAGCTAGTCTCCTTTGGGATTGGCAAGGGTGACAAGGTGGTCATTTTGAGTGGTAATATGCCGAATTGGGGGATTGCCTATTTTGCCATTTCCGTATTGGGTGCCATCGTGGTACCCATTCTGCCTGATTTTTCGATGGTGGAAATCGCCAACATCGTTGAGCACGCCTCGCCCAAATTACTCTTTGTCTCTGAAAGCCTAAGTTCCAAATTGGAACGATTCAAAACCGATCCAACCAAAGTCTTGCTCAGCATTGAATCTTTTGAGCAAATTTCTGGCAGTGATCCGGAGGAAGCAATAATTCTTGAAGATCTTGCGACAGCCAATGTCGAAGAAGACGATCTCCTTTCCATTATCTATACTTCCGGAACTACCGGGAAATCCAAGGGAGTGATGCTCTCTCATAAAAATATATTGTGGGATGCAGAGCACGGGGGCACCGTCCATCAGGTCGACAGCCACGATCGGATGCTTTCGCTTTTGCCACTCTCTCACACCTACGAAAATACCATTGGATTCATTTATCCGGTGATGTATGGTTCATCGGTCCATTATCTGAGGAAACTGCCTACCCCGGCAGTTCTGATCCCTGCCTTGCAAGTTGTCAAACCGACCTTGATGCTGACCGTTCCTCTGATCATTGAGAAAATATATAAGAAGCAGATTCAGCCGATATTTACTAAAAATTTGCTTGTCAAAATATTATACCGAATTGGTCCTGTCCGGAAATTGCTCAACAGGATCGCCGGCAAAAAATTGATGGAAACTTTTGGAGGCGAACTACAATTCTTTGGAATTGGAGGCGCAAAGCTGGATACGGAGGTCGAACGGTTCCTACTTGAGGCCAAATTTCCTTATTCAATTGGGTTTGGCCTTACTGAAACTGCTCCGCTGATAGCCGGTGCCGGCCCCTTTAAAACGCGGCTTAGTACCATCGGACCAGTCATGCAGGGAAATGAGGTGATCATTCACGAGCCTGATCCACGCTCAGGCCAGGGGGAGATTTGGGTGAAGGGACCCAATGTAATGAAGGGATACTACAAGGAGCCGGAGCTAACCAAAGAGGTGATCACGGAGGAAGGCTGGTTTAGAACCGGAGATCTCGGTCTCTTCGATAAAAAAGGATACCTGACCTTTAAAGGTCGGTTGAAAAATATGATTGTCAGTGCCTCTGGGGAAAATATCTACCCCGAAGAGATTGAATCAGTCATCAACAATTTCAAAAATGTTTTGGAATCCCTGGTTATCCAAAGAAAGGGGAGACTAGTGGCACTCGTCAGACTAAACATGGAGGAACTTGAGACCCAATACCAGGCATTGGTCGATCAGGCAGACAGCTTCAACGAAAAGATAGATGAGTTTCTTGCGGAACTTCAACTGCATGTGAATGCACATGTCAGTAAGTTTTCGCAGGTTCAGCTGGTACTGATTCAGCCGGAACCGTTTGAAAGAACACCCACCTTAAAAATAAAAAGGTTTCTGTACACCTGATCCTTTCCGCACCGCCTTCGTGCTTTTGTGCCTTTTTAGTTAGGACTTTCTCATAACCAACCTATCCGTTTTTAGCCATCCTTGAATCTTCGTACTCCTGCTGATTGAAATGCACTAATTTTAGCAGTTCGTTGTTTTCTTAGGTTAAATTTGTCCTTTATAATTTGGGTCATAGTCCACCATCCATTCTATCCCATATTTGTCTCTGAACATCCCAAAGTAGGAACCCCAGGGGCTATCTGCAATGGGCATTTCAATTTGTCCTCCTGCTGAAAGTCCGTTGAATAATTTGTCGGCTTCCTCCTTGCTCTCGGCACCAATTACAATTTTGCTTCTGTTCTCATTTTCGTTTGTTCGTCCCAATATTTCAGGTACATCATTGGCCATTAAAATACTATTACCGATTGGTAAAGCAATGTGCATTATTTTGTCCGCTTCATTTTCTGCTACAGGAAATTCAGTACTTGCCAAATCTTTGAATCGCATAATTCTTGCGAACTCTCCGCCGAATACTGATTTGTAAAAATTGAACGCCTCTTCGGCATTTCCGTTGAAGTTGATATGAGGATTGATTGTGGCCATAATTTTCACTTTTTAAGCATTACGTTGTGGGCAAATGGATATGAACGTCTCTTGTTCGTCGGTTCTTTTATTTTGGTTTTGATTGAATGGCAATAGGAACAACTTCAATTAATTCCAGTTGTTTAACCATGTCCACCACTGCAGTCTTGTATTTTTTGAAATGTTCCGTTTGGATGTGCACCTGATAAGCTTCGGTACTGGCGTATGTTTCTAGAATCGTAATATTTGAAGGATTTTTCCTTTCCTGTACCGCGGAATAGGCCAATACACCTTTTTCAATGCTAAGAGCCGACTGCATCTGCTCTTTTAATGCTGCCTGAAATTCGCCTAACCTTGTGCTGTCAACCGTGATTTTAGCTATTCGCATGTAAGTTTTCCCCTCTTGCGCTGACAAATTCACTGAATTTATTGTCATTATGATTATTGTTAAAATATAGAGTCCAATATGTTGTCTCATTTTTACCTTCATATTTAGTTTTGAAAGTCAGTCGAATGTTTGTCGTAACCAGGTTGCCCACAACGTAGGAACCTACACGCAGGGGCGAACTGCGTCCGGTTTCCTATCAAGCTGTAAAGCAGCCCGGAAGGAAAGAAATCCACCGAAACCCACCATTGCTGCGCTTGCTGGGTAGCTGAATTTATATGCCATTTTCATTCTGATTTCATTAAGGTTTCAATATTTTTGCCAGTCAAATTTTGAACATTCTTTGTGATTTTTTCAATATCCCAGTTCCACCATTGCGTGTCTAAAAGCCATTTGATTTGTTGTTCTGAAAATCTCTTTTTTATCAATTTCGCTGGATTTCCACCCATAATTGAATAAGGTTCAACATTTTTTGTCACTGTCGAGTTTGTAGCTACAATAACGCCATCACCAATTTGAATTCCTGGCATAATGGTTACGTTGTGTCCAATCCAAACATCATTCCCAATTATTGTGTCGCCTTTTGTTGGATAGGTTTTTCCATCCATTGCATTTTCCCAGTCGTGACCAAATATCGCAAAAGGATAGGAACTTATTGAATCTGTAAGGTGATTAGCTCCATTCATAATAAAACTAACTCCCGATGCAATCATGCAAAATTTGCCAATAATAAGTTTGTCTCCATTAAAGTCAAAATGATATTTTACATTCTTTTCAAAATTTTCAACATTGTCAAAATCATCGTAGTAAGTATAGTCGCCAACAATAATGTTTGGATTTTTTACTATGTTTTTCAAAAAACAAAGTCTTTTGAAGTTTTCCAATGGAAATATTTGGTCTCGATTCGGTACTGTCATGATTTGCATTAATTTATGAATTCACTGACAATTAAGCTGGTCGCACATTAAATGGTACATAATGGTTTCGGGCTTTGCGCCCGGGCAGGTTTTGGAGCACAAAACTGTCAACCAGCACCGAACTTGAATAGAATCACAAAGCTCCAAGTTTGCACGTCAGCCCACCTGACTTAAAACCCTTGTTAGCGGCTGTTTTCTTTCACCTCAAGGTATTATTTTTTGTCCGCAGTAAATTTATTTCCGTCCACATCTTTCAAAAAAGCAACGAGGTTAGTAAAATAATTTTGTTGGTCGTCATACATACTTAAGTGTCCTCCATTGGGACACATGTATGTCCTGCTGTTGGGGATAAGCTGTCCTTCTCTTTTCATGTCCTCTGGATTCATTTCATCATATATGCCACCAAGCACAAGTGCCGGTACTTTGATATTGGGCAACCTGTCCCACATTTCCCAATCTTTAAAATTACCCGTAACATGAAATTCGTCCACTCCTTGCATTTGGATATAGATTGAATGATTTGCCCTCTTGAACGCTCTCATTAATGGCTCAGGCCAATTTTCAACTGGCATACGGCAAACAGTATGAGTATAAAGTTTATTCATCAACAAATTTTGGTATTCAGGTGATTCATAAAGTTTACGCTTGTCCAATGAATCAAAAGTTGCCAATTCTTCTTTTGACAGAAACTCATTCTTTTGCTTATCGCTGTAACTTACATAACTCTTAATCCCTGCGGTCATATTAGATAGTACCGCAGCTTTTACATGGCTTTGATATTTCTGTAAATATTCCATTGCCAAC
>CAINVV010000211.1 GCA_903854235.1 uncultured Bacteroidia bacterium
ATTGAATGTTGCTAATAATGCAAAACTGGCAATTGTTGATTTCTCTTCTTACAAGCATATCTTGTATCCGGGTATAGTAGGTACTCCTGCTGCTATTAGTATTACAATTGGCGGAAACGCTTTGGTTGGTACTTATACTGCACCTGTTGCTGCTACTTTGACTACTCCTTTTATGGAAGCTACTTTGGTACAACCTGGTTTGTCTACTTTGAAGACTTACATGGGCTTAATCAAAACTGCTCTTGCTGTCAGTGGACCAGTCTATACGCTTTCACTTAGTGCAGATGTTGATGATTCAAACGGTGCTGTTGCTGGCACACCTGCACTTTCTACTGTGAAAACAGCCTTTGGTTCAACTAGTGTTACTACTAGTGTTGTTATTGCTAATGCTAATGAATTCCTTGGAATAGTACAATAATTGACTTATCAAATCGATAGTTTTCTATTTAAAGCCTCCCTTCGGGGAGGCTTTTTTTTTGGGGGGTGCTACGATTTTCAATCGCGGATTAACGACATTCGCGCTTTCCATGTGCGATTATAAATCGCACCACCCGACCGGCACGGCTCGTTATCGGGTTCCGCGATTGAAAATCGCAGAATTAACCGGGTTATACTTTACCACAGTGCGATTACAAATCGCACCTCCCTTTCCGAAATTCATTTTTTTGGTGTAACTTGTAGTATGCATCTTTACCGATGGAAAAGAAAGAGTCATACAGACATACTTTACCCCATTTTCAGAAACAGGGTCAGGCCTATTTTGTAACCTGGAACTTGCAAGATGCGATACCTCCAAAAGTTTTTTACAAATTTGCCCGCAAGCTTAATTTGCTCAAAGCGCAGATCAATACGATGGAGCAGCTTCCATCCGGGTTCCAGGAGTTGGAACGAATTAAAAGAGAGTTTGTTTTACATCGAAAGAAATACATTCAGGCTTATGCCGATATGCTGGATAACCGTAAATCTCCTGCTATTAATTTGTCTGATCCTGAGATTATTGAAATCTTAGTTTCGACCTTGCAATTTTGGCATGGAAGAAAAATTCATAATTTCGCCTTTACAGTTATGCCAAATCATGTTCATTGGGTTTTTGAAATGTATCCCAGAAACCAGGATGGGAATCCGTTGTATTTGCAGGATTTGATGCAATCGGTTAAACGTTTTTCATCCAACAGGATTAACAAGGTCCTTGGTCGGACCGGACCATTGTGGCAAAAGGAGAGTTTTGATACCACGATTAGAAATGACCGACATCTGCAATGTGCAATTCGATATACGTTGAATAATCCGGTTAAAGCCGGCCTGGTTGGTAATTGGACGGATTGGCCGGGAACGTGGGGTGGGTGCCGCGGTTTTTAATTGCAAATCGGGTGCCGCGGTTTGTAACCGCGGAAAAAGATTGTTCAACAGATAAATATCCGCGGTTAGAAACCGCGGCTCCCGAAATTTATATTTGCGTCCGTATTGCCTCCAGCGCCATCTCCCTTAATTTATATTTCTGGATCTTTCCGCTGGCGGTCATTGGGAATTCGTGCACGAAGAAGATGTATTTCGGGATCTTGAATCTGGCGATTTTCCCCCTGCAGAAATCGATGACATCTTCCTCTGTCAGTTCGTATCCTGCCTTCCGCTTGATAAAGGCACCCACCTCTTCCCCATATTTTTCGCTGGCCACGCCCACCACCTCCACTGCTTCGATGCCGGGGAGGGTGTAGAGGTAATTTTCAATCTCGCGCGGGTAAATATTTTCGCCTCCGCGGATGATCAGGTCCTTGAATCTTCCGGTGACCCGGAAATAGCCGTTCTCGTCCATCACCCCCAGATCGCCCGAATGGAGCCAGCCCGCTGCATCGATGGCATTCGCGGTAGCCTCCTCATTTTTATAGTAACCCTTCATCACATTGTATCCGCGGCAGCAAAGTTCTCCTTGTTCGCCGGGTTGTAGCTCCTTGCCGGTTTCGGGATCTGCCACCTTCACCTCAACGGCCGGATAAGCCCTTCCTACGGTGGTGGAACGGATGGTGGGGGAATCTGTCACCCGTGTAGCAGTCATGCCCGGAGAGCTCTCCGTAAGGCCATAAACGATGATCAGTTCTTTCAGGTTCATTTTCTCCATCACGTTGTTCATCGTCTCGATCGGACAGAGGGCTCCGGCCATAATTCCTGTACGAAGGGAGGAGAGGTCGAAGAGGTTAAACATCGGATGATTCAGCTCGGAGATGAACATCGTTGGCACGCCGTGCAGGGCGGTGCATTTTTCCTTTTGAACGGAGGCCAATACCGTGAGCGGATCGAAATTCTCTACCATCACCATCGTACCGCCCCTCGTAATGATGGAACAGAGGGCCAAAACGCAACCAAAGCAGTGGAAGAGGGGTACGCAGACACACAGCCGTTCATCGGTCGAAAAATTCATGCAGGAGGCCGTTGCATTGCCATTGTTGAGAATGTTGTAGTGCGTGAGCATTACTCCTTTTGGAAAACCGGTGGTTCCTGAAGTATACTGCATGTTGACCACATCCTGACAAGTTACAGCGGATTTGGCCTGAGCCAGTCGGGTATCATCCAGCTGACTGCCCAGAAGGATAAGCTCAGGAGTATTGTACATCCCGCGGTGTTTTTCGGGACCCATGAAGATCACATTCCGGAGTTCGGGGAATTTTTCGCTTTTCAGGAAACCACGCTGACTCTCCTTCAGTTCGGGTACCAGTTCGTAGACCATCTGGACGTAGTCGCTATCGCGCCAGCCGTTTACCAGGCAGAGGGTATGGAGGTCCGAATTCTTAACGAGGTATTCGAGTTCGTGGGTTCTGTAGTTGGTATTGATCGTGACCAGCACCCCTCC
>CAINVV010000212.1 GCA_903854235.1 uncultured Bacteroidia bacterium
AGGGTGGCTGTCTGTACAGCAAGCCAGCTGCTGCAAAAACGAAGATATATAAGGTTGGCAGTAGGAGAATGACGAATAGAAATCCTTGCAAAATATAAAAAGAGTTGTGTATCGTATTATCCATGGAGGGTCTGAATTTGGTAAATAGAATTACAAAGTAGGATTCATATATAGATTTTTAAGGTGCAAATTTCTTGTGTGCCATGCTATCGCACGACAATAAGCTTTGCAATGATCCATCTGATTTCTCATTAGGAAGACCATCAGATTTTTGGGAATCGAAACGAATAGCAAGTACAGACAGGCAATCAGAAAAGCAGTACCGTGGATATTTCTTCGGAGGTACAGAAGTCTGGATTTGTTCATGTGAAATGTTTTCAGAATGGAGTTTTTTCCAACGGATAATGAAACTTTGTGATAGACGGTCGAATTATGGACATATTCCAGTTCATATCCGGCATGCTTCATCCGGGTACACCAGTCAAGCTCCTCGTAATAGAGAAAATAGATATCCGGCATCAGACCGACTTTCCTGATCACCTCTATGGGAACCAGGGTGGCTGCACCATGCACGTAGGCCGTTGAGGCATCTGACTCGAATTGGCCTGTGTCTTTTAAGCCCCAGCCAAATCCGTGATTTCGCATGGTATAACGGTTTATGGATGATTGTCCTGTGAACTGAATGGTATCTGGTCTGTCAAAGAATTTGATTTTTGGACTTACAGCTCCCAGATTGGCATTTGCTTCCAATTTGGCAACCAATGGTTCAAGAAATCCGGCATCCACTTCCGTGTCATTGTTGAGAAGCAGGATATACTTCCCTCTTGCCCGACGGATACCCTGGTTATTGCCACCGGCAAATCCCTGGTTTTGGTCATTCTGCATGAAAATGATTTCAGGAAACCGGTCATGGATGATGGTTGGGTCTTCTTTTGGAGAAGCGTTGTCGATCACAATTATTTCAATTTCGCGATAGGTAATAAGCCGCAAGGACGCCAAAAGTGCACAGGTCACCTCCGGATGGTCATAATTTAATGTGACAATTGAAACCAGTGGATTTATCGAATTGTTCATGGTTGCAGGCTTACCTTCGCAGTCTAAAAATGAATTGGGAAATTGTTTGTTATTTTTTAAGTCTGTTTTTAATTTTGAGGGCATATTTTCTGAGAAAAGGAAAATATTTACCGCTTTTGATGTTGTATAGCATGGATTCTGCATCAAAAATCATTTCAAAATTTTCAGTACATAAAACTGGTTTTTTTGTGATTCTGTTAATTTCAATTGCTTGATTAAGAGAGCTTTCTATAAATAGTATGTACGATTTTGATGCATAGGTTTTTGCCTTGTGTTCTGCATGGCTGTTTGCCTTTTGCCTGGCTTCCTTGTCGGGTAGGTCTAACATGACAAGTTGGTTGTATTTGACGTGGTTGTCTCTCAGCCAGGTCTCGGTCTCTTTTCTGTATTTTTCGAGGCGGGAGGTAACAATTGTTCCAATCACCGTTCCCGGGATAAACAAAGGGGGAGCATGAAGTACAAAGTCAAGATACTTCTCTCCGTCATCGTTCTGATCCCCATCCTCGTGGCGAACACCGTGAACCGAACCGGGCTGGCCTGGATCACCGGTCTGCTTTCCGTA
>CAINVV010000213.1 GCA_903854235.1 uncultured Bacteroidia bacterium
ATGTTGATACCCATGTAGAATATGTTGAAGGCATTATCACGGTTTGCGCTAAATTTCGGATCATCGTACATGTTTCCTACCAGAGCCTGCAGGTTTCCTTTGAAGAATCCGGTGCCGAGCGAAATGACTGCCAGAGATGAATAAACAATTCCAATTCCCAATCCGGGAACAGCCAACAACGAATATCCAAGAAACATGATGACCAAACCGATCGTGATGGTTTTTCCATAGCCGAGCATATTGTCGGCCACAAATCCGCCTAATAGTGGCAGAAAATAGATTCCAAAAAGGAAGCTACCATAAATTCCACCTGCTTCAGCAGTCGTGAATCCAAATTTGGCCTGAAGATATAGTACAAAAATGGCTAGCATGGTATAATAACCGAATCGCTCGCCCATGTTGGCGAAAAAGGCCACTACAAGCCCCTTGGGATGTCCTTTAAGCATAAGTTTTGAAGTTTGAAATTGTTTGTGAAGCAAATATAGGAAAAAGTGACTAAAGTGAGCTAAAGTGACTAAAGCGCCTTTAGTACTTTGCTACAGCATACAATGGCAAGGAGTCCCCAACTTTAGCTCACTTAAGTCACTATTGAATTAATCCATTAACTTTGGAATAGCATTAACTGAAACGTTCCATGAAAATTTTCTCAAAGGAGCAACTGGCTCAGATCGACAAACAAACCCGGTATTTGGAACCCATTTCGGAGATTGACCTGATGGAGCGGGCTTCTGCGGGCCTCACCGATTGGATTTGCAAGCATTATTCGGTCACAACCCGTGTTGCAGTTTTTGTCGGATCCGGCAACAACGGGGGAGATGCCCTGGCAGTGGCACGTCTGCTTGCCTCCGCTGGCTTTTCGATTTGTGTTTATCTTCCGGAATTGGGTGCAAGGCGTTCAGAAGCCTCCCTGATTAATTTGGAGCGGATAAGAATGGAAACGGATATCACTTTAGTAGAATTGTCAGAGGCAGCCGATTTTCCTGAGCTGTACGATTTTGATCTGGTTTTGGACGGTTTGTATGGTGCCGGTCTGAACCGGCCTTTGACGGGTTTTGCCTGTTCCGTAATCGATTTTATCAATCATTCGGGTGTTGAGGTAGTAGCCATTGACCTTCCTTCCGGATTGCAGTGTGATGAAAATCTGGCGAATTCAGGATCCATCATCCAGGCTACTTTTACCCTGACGCTTGGTTTTCCAAAATTGGCCCTCTTTTTTGGTGAAAACGAACCTTATTTTGGTAAATGGGAAATTGTCCCCTTTGGTTTGAGTGAAAAGGCCATTGGAGAGGTGCAGACGAACTACCAGTTGCTAGCTTTCGATCAGGCTGCCAAAATTCTGAAAAAGAGAAAGTTATTTGCCCATAAGGGAAGCTATGGCCACGGTTTGCTACTTTCGGGTAGCAAGGGAAAGATCGGGGCGGCACAACTGGCTGCCAGGGGTGCCTTGCGAGCCGGAGCTGGACTGATAACTGTTTACCTGCCACAATCTGCAGCTGCCATGCTCCAGATTGCCCTTCCCGAAGTCATGTCAATTTTTGATCCGGATGAGGATTGCATTACCTCGCTTCCCGATTTGAAAAAAATCAGTGCAATCGCTGCCGGACCAGGCATAGGCACGGCCAAACAGACCCAAACTATTATCCGGGAGTTGATCGAAAAAGTCACCGTTCCGCTGGTACTTGATGCAGATGCCCTTAATATACTTTCGGAAAATCCGGGTTGGATTAAACTGCTTCCGGCCGAGACCATCCTGACCCCGCATCCTGTCGAGTTTGACCGCCTGTCGGGACTCGTTTCCAAAACGGAGGAAGAACGATTCCGGATCGCGGAGCAATTTGCTGCCAGTTACGGCATCATTCTTATCCTGAAAGGGGCATTTACCCGCATTATTTTCCCGAATGGCAACGTCTTTTTCAATAGCACCGGAAATCCGGGCATGGCCACGGCCGGTAGCGGGGATGTGCTGACAGGTATCCTACTGGGATTGCTTTGTCAGGGATACACACCGCGTGAGGCTGCCCTGCTTGGCGTCTTTTTGCATGGGCTGTCGGCCGACCTACGGGTGAAATCTACTTCCGAGGAATCTCTATTATCCAGTGAAATAGCTGATTATTTGGGGAATGCATTCTCCGTATTAAAATGCAGTTAAGCTTTGAGATGCCGAAAAAAACAAGCAAATTTGGAAAGTAATAGATATACTAAATATTCAAAATCATCGATATGAGAGTTCTGACTGTTTTGTTGCTGCTGGCCGGTATGGTGACTACCAATTTTAATTTGTCGGCCAAGGACGATAAGAAGAAGCCTGCCAACGAGTTGACGGCTGTTGCCGGAGGGGTAGTTTATGCATTACCGCGTACCGTCATCCACATCGAAGTGGAAGCCGAACAGGTGAAACTGATTCATGGACCCTACAATGCTTTTGCATCTAAATACTTGGGTATCAGCAATGCGCCGAAAACAGACGAAGAGAATTGGGCCATTACCAATGTCAGGATGGATACCTACGGAGAGCCAGATCCGAATGCTGTATACAAGGCAACCGGAAATATCTCCACCCTGTTAAGCCTTTCGGAAGACGGTGTTTTGCTGGGCATCAACAGCGAGGTAAAATCAGGGGCAGGAAAACCTGTTACCACGATGTTCCCTTCGAGGCAGGCTGTTGCCGATGACAACTGGTTTGACCTCTCCATGCACTCTTTTTTGAGTGAAAAGGATAGCACCAAACGGGCAGGAAGCACCTTCAAATCGTTTGAGGAAAAGGCTGCCGAGGCGGCATCCGATATCCTGAAGCTGAGAAAAAGAAAGGCTTTGACACTGGCTGCCAAATATGACAAATTGCCTCCGGACGGGGAAGCCTACAAAGTGATGATTGCTGAACTTGACAAGATCATCGGCGATTATGTATCGCTTTTTGTTGGCAGAACCGTGACCAAAAAATACCAACTTGCCTTTGATGTCGTGCCGGATGGAAAAAGCAACAAGGGTTTGGTGGCCTTCCGTTTTTCACAAAACGCTGGTGTCCTGCCCGAAAGCAATGTCTCCGGCAAACCGGTTATGCTGGAAATTGAGACGGGAAGCGAGCTGAAGCAAAAGAGCGATGCCGCTTCGGCAGGTGAAGTGACCACGAAGGGAATTTATTATAGGGTGCCGGTTGTCGCTCAGGTCAGACTGCTGAATGGAAGCGAAGTGCTGGCGCAATCCAAAATGGCAGTCGCACAATTTGGAACCATCGCCACCCTTCCGGATGGATTGCTGAGCGGGGAATATGCCATCGAGTTTCATCCGGCTACGGGAGCCATCAAAAAGATTGGAACAAATTAAAAATCGGTCAAATCATTGAAAAGTGAATAGTGAAAAATGTCAAGGAACCGTCATTTTTCACTATTCACTTTTTAGTTATATTGCGCATGATTTATACCGATTGATTTATATATAAACAACTAAATACAATTTTATGACGGAATTAATTCGGAAATCCCTAAGGGATTCTAAAACGGCTCGATGGTTTATACTTGGATTGGTTTCCTTTACCATGATGTGCATGTATTACCTTACCGATGCAATGGCACCATTGCAGGAAAGATTACAGGCAAATTTATCATGGACGGCATCGGATTATGGATTTTTTACCGGTGGATATGGCTGGTTCAACGTATTTCTTCTGATGCTAGTTTTCAGCGGAATGATTCTGGATAAAATGGGAGTCCGGTTTACAGGAATTCTTGCAATCGGCATTATGTTAATTGGAGGGTTTATCAAATACTGGGCTATATCCGGTCATGTACAAGGGTCGTTCGAGTTGTCGATCTTTTCATGGCATGCCATTTCACATTCAAAATCTGCTGTAGTAGCGGGCTTTGGTTTTGCCATCTTTGGTGTAGGATGTGAGATGTTTGGCATTGCGGCCAACAAGGCCGTTGTACGTTGGTTCCGGGGCAAGGAAATGGCCTTGGCAATCGGGTTGAATACCTCTACCGGCAGGATTGGAACGGCATTGGCCATGTTCACACCGATTCCGCTGATCAAATTGACAGGGACCATCAGTTCGCCGGTAGTTCTT
Organism: uncultured Bacteroidia bacterium; assembly: GCA_903854235.1. GTDB lineage: Bacteria > Bacteroidota > Bacteroidia > Bacteroidales > Prolixibacteraceae > CAINVV01. The sequence continues at coordinate 4,064 of CAINVV010000213.1, forward strand.
TCGCTCTTCCTTCTCTGTATTGGATTGTTGGTGTTTATCCTGTTTACCTTCATGGACCGCAAACTGGACAGGGAAGAGGCGGATGCAGGAATTGCAGTAGAAGAAGAGTTTAAGTTCACCGATATCGTCGATATCGCCCGAAACCGCGCATTCTGGTATATTACAATCTTATGCGTGTTATTCTACTCGGCGGTTTTCCCCTTTATAAAATATGCCACCAACATGATCGTCCAAAAATTTGGGATATCAGACTCTTTTGCCGGTTACATTCCTGCCTTATTGCCTTTTAGTGCACTCTTGATGACGCCGTTCTTCGGCGGTTTGTTTGATAAGAAAGGGAAAGGAGCCACCATCATGGTCATCGGTTCCATCCTTCTGGTATGCGTTCACCTCTTATTTGCTGTCCCATCCCTGAATAGTTTCCCGATTGCTATTGGATTGGTGCTTGTACTGGGTGTCGCCTTTTCAATGGTTCCATCGGCCATGTGGCCATCTGTTGCCAAGATTATTCCTGAGAAGAAACTGGGAACTGCCTATGCCCTGACCTTCTGGGTACAGAATTGGGGTTTGATGGGTGTGCCAATGCTGATCGGTGTAGTTTTGGATAAATATTGCATTACCGGGACGATGCATAAAATGGTTGACGGTCATGACCAGATCATTACGTTATACAATTATTCCATACCGATGTTGATATTTGCCTGTTTCGGGATGTTGGCCATCGTTTTTGCGTTTCTTTTGAAAGCCGAAGACCGGAAAAAAGGATATGGATTGGAATTACCAAATGTCAAGTTGAGTTAGTTTGAAATTGTTAATAATTTAAATATTAATTAGTTATGAGCAAAGAAATTGTCAATATAGAACCCAAAGCTGTTTGGGAAAATTTTTATGCGCTGACACAGGTGCCGCGTCCTTCCAAGCACGAAGAGAAGATACAGGAATTCATGGTGAATTTCGGAAAATCGCTCGGATTGCAAACGCAAAAGGATGCCGTTGGCAACGTGATGATTCGCAAACCTGCGACTCCCGGTATGGAGAACAGGAAAGGGATGGTCATGCAGGGTCACCTGGACATGGTACCCCAGAAAAACAGCGATACCAAACACGATTTTGAGAAGGATC
>CAINVV010000214.1 GCA_903854235.1 uncultured Bacteroidia bacterium
CTTGGCCAGACTTCTCAAGCTTTCGAGTGTCCTGAGCGGATTGGAAACAATCACCGAATTGGCCAACCAGGCAGGAATTTCTCCTGCAGGATCAGCGTGAAACTGGTAAACTACCTCGATCGTGTTGGCCGCAACCTCTTCCAGATCCCAGAAGCCGGTCCCATTGTGCACCCTGATAAAATTTTTGCTTTCCTCCTTGTAATCCCCACGCGGAATCAACTTGACATGGGCATGCCTGCCATTTTTTGAAAAGGTGGTGGAGGCCTCATAGATGGCATCCCGGTCGGTAACCGGCCAGGGGGCCTTGATGGTGATGTAGTGGATGTCGTCGTATTTACTCTTTTGCACCAGCACCTGGGCACTGCCGCAGTTTGGAAAATTGACGGGGTAGTGCTGCACATCCATAATGACATCAAGTACAGAGGTCAGGGTGGTGTTGGGGATGGTTACCACTCCCTTGAACTCTTCAAAGGGTGAGCCTTCCACGTTTCGGGTATAAATTTTTACTCCTGCCGATTCCCTTCTAAGTTTCCAGTCGGTTTTAGATCCGGTATTGACGCTGACAAGTATAAAACTTGCCAACAATATTCTAATGAACAACATACAATTTTGTTTTATAAAAAATCCGAGATGCAACTAAAATTTCATAGGCTCCTCTATTGCATACGATAAAATCTGTTTTTTGTTGTCAGTTGGCAAAATTACTTAACTATTTTCACAATTGTTCGAAAAGTTGAGAATTATTGTAAGCTTAAATTTTGGCTCTTTTTTGATTCAGTAGACAGGTGCTTTTGGTATTTATGAAAATAAGGAATATTTGATTGACTCTTGCGGGATGGTCGCAATCTTTGTTTTTCCAAACTAGCTGCCGTATAGATCATCATACTCGGTGTCAACAAAAAATCTGCATACCTCTTCGGCACAGAACCATGCCATCATATTGGTGATCGTACCCTCTTCCGGTGTGCCGCCGCTTAAGTATTCGTGCAAGTCCTTCTTATCATCATCGTCCATCGGACTGCCACGGAAAATCCCGAAATTTCCGACCATTGCCTCGACTGTCGTAACTAGTTGCTGTGCCTCCTCCTCAAGAAGCTCTACAATCTTGTCCCGGTAAGTCATGGCAAAATTGTGGGTGTTAACGTAGTAGATGAATCCGCCGTAGCCGGCATCAATTCCGGAATAGATTACTTTAATAATCGAATTAAAACCGATCCGTTCAATGACCGCATCGATTAGAATTTGGTAGTTTTCGAACTCTTCGAGAACCTGTGCTTTTGTTTTCATGTTTGATTTTTTTAAAAGGTTAAACCAAACATCAGGAGAAGGTAGAGTGATTGCTCATTTATTTTTGACGGATGTCCTCATCTTCTGACCACCGTGGAGTGTTGTCTCTCGGTTGGTACCCATTGAAGGGTTCTTGATGTTGTTGCAAAGGTAGTAATTTGTTTAAAGATTACGTAGATCCAGATGAATTTTATTGAGATCGCTGGATTCAAAGGGGTAGGTTGAAAAAAAAAGGTCAGATATTTCTATCTAACCCCTTGATTTACAATCTGTCGGGGTGACAAGATTTGAACTTGCGACCCCCCGCCCCCCAGACGGATACGCTACCAGGCTGCGCTACACCCCGAAATTGTACCGCTTTCCTCCCTAGGTAGGAAAGCGCAGGCAAAAATAGCTTCTGTTTTCCGGATTCCAAAATATTCTTTTGATTTTAAAAAATTAAATAATTTACACTAGCAACTATTGCTGTTGTAATCCATTTAGACTATTTTTGAACCAAATAATTTTTGCCATGGAAATGTTTAAAACCTTGAATACGGAGAGCCCCAAAGGTGCTTCCGCCCAACAACCCAAGTCGGTTGAAAAAGTAAAATGCCTGATCATCGGATCTGGACCCGCAGGATTCACTGCTGCCATCTATGCTTCGAGAGCCAATCTGAATCCGGTGATGTACGAAGGACTCCAGCCGGGAGGTCAGCTCACCACCACCACTGAGGTAGAGAACTTTCCGGGTTATCCGAAAGGGGTGACGGGACCTGAAATGATGGAGGACCTTAAGGAACAAGCCATCCGTTTCGGAACCGATGTGCGCTGGGGATTAGCTACCGCGGTTGAATTCGGTGGAGAAAGTCACAAGGTAACCATCGACGGGATCAATGTGATCGAGGCCGATACCATTATTATCGCAACAGGAGCCGAAGCCCAGTACCTCGGACTGCCTGATGAGAAAAAATATGCCGGCTCGGGTGTCTCAGCCTGTGCCACCTGTGATGGATTTTTCTACAGGGGTAAAGATGTCGCCGTAGTAGGAGGGGGGGATACCGCCTGTGAAGAGGCGATCTACCTCGCCGGCTTGTGCCGCAAAGTTTACCTGATCGTACGGCGTGACCAGCTACGAGCATCCAAAGTGATGCAGGACAGGGTCTTCCGGGCTGCAAACATCGAAATATTGTGGAAGCATCAGACCAAAGGTTTGACGGGACAAGGGGTCGTAGAAGGTGTCGTGCTCATGAAAAACAGCGGGGAAGCCGGTGAAGAAGAGGTGAATGTCCCAATTGACGGGTTCTTTCTTGCGATCGGGCACGTTCCCAACTCGGGAATTTTCAAGCCACAGATCGAAACCGATGAAGTGGGCTACATCAAAACCATTGGAAGCAGCTCCCTGACCAATATACCCGGAGTATTCGCCTGTGGCGATGTGATGGATCCCGATTACAAGCAGGCAGTCACGGCTGCCGGTTCCGGTTGCAAGGCAGCGATCGATGCCGAGCGCTACCTCTCCGAAAAACACTAATCCATCTTATATCTCATATCTTATATCTTATATCTCATATCGTATATCTCATCACTTATATCTCATATCTCATCACTCATAACTTCTCCTCATGGCTCATAAAGATTTTTCATTCGATACCCGTGCCATTCACGTAGGTGAAATGGCCGAATTCCTGGAAGGAAGCAAAAACGAGGTGGTAGCACCCATTTACCTCTCTTCTACCTATGCGAGGAAAGAGGTGAAGAATCCTGGATTTTTCCAGTATTCACGAAGCCAGAATCCCACACGTTTCGCACTCGAGCAGCGGTATGCCTCCCTTGAAAAAACAACTTACGGACTGGGTTTTGCATCGGGTCTGGCCGCTGAGGCAACCCTGCTGTTTGCGCTTTTGAAGCCGGGAGACCACGTGATTGGTTTTGACGACCTCTATGGCGGTACCAAAAGATTGTTTCACCAGTGGGAAGAAAAATTCAGTTTGCAGGTTAGTTTGGTGGATGCCACGAGATTGCTTCCGTGGAAGCGGCCATTCGTCCGGAAACCAAGCTGATCTGGCTGGAATCGCCCACCAATCCATTGTTAAGGGTCTGCGATATCAAGGCCATCTCTGAACTGGCTCATAAACACAACTTACTGGTCGTGGTCGACAATACCTTTCTTTCGCCCTACTTCCAGAACCCTTCCGAACTGGGAGCCGACATTGTCGTACACAGCATCACCAAATACATTGCCGGACACAGTGACGTTATTGGGGGAGCAATTATGTTAAATGATAAGGCGCTGTACGAAAAATTAAAATTTTCACAGAATGCACTGGGTGTGGTTCCTTCTCCTTTTGATTGCTATCTGGTTCTTCGCGGATTAAAGACCTTGTCGATGAGGATGGAGAAACACCAGTCGAATGCCCTGGCTATTGCCACCTGGCTGGAAGGACATCCCAAAGTAGCCAGGGTCTATTACCCCGGACTGAAGAGTCACCCTCAGTATGAAGTTGGTCTGCGACAGGCAACAGGTTTCGGAGGGATGATCTCCTTTGAAATAAATGGTGGCGAGAAGGAGGCGGTTGACTTTCTGGAAAGCCTCGATTTGTTCACCCTGGCTGAAAGTTTGGGTGGCGTGGAATCGCTGATCGAGCATCCTGCGCTGATGACCCATTCGTCCATTACAGCCAAGGAGCGGGCAGAGGCAGGAATCAGTGATTCGCTGATCAGGGTTTCCATCGGTTGCGAAGACAAAGCCGATCTGATTGCCGATCTGGAGCAGGCTTTCGCGAAAATATAAACCCTACTACCTGGGAATGCCAAACAATATATTTTATACTTTTAGGGCAAATAAAATTTGGTTTATGAAAAAAATATTGGTGGTCCTGTTTGTGTTTCTGACGGCATTTGGTTATGCCCAAAAGAAAGAATCGCTGTTCAATGGTAAAAATTTAAAAGGGTGGACGATCTTCGTCAACGATCCTAAAGTTACTCCTGAAAAATTCTTTTACGTCAAAGATGGCGTCATTGAAACAGTAGGTGTCCCGATGGGTTACCTGAGAACGAAGAAGGTCTTTTCGAATTACCACCTTCACGTGGAATGGTGCTATCCTGA
>CAINVV010000215.1 GCA_903854235.1 uncultured Bacteroidia bacterium
CTTCCAGACTGTTGCACTCCTTTTCCAATTTAGCAGTTATTTTATTTAAATCCGAATTCCGGACTTTTACTGGCACAAATCTACTTGAGTATCTGACAATTATGATAACGAGTATTGTTATTATATATTTGATATTCAGATATATAAATAGAATCAATAAGATTAGTGAGGATTATCCAAAAAAAGTTCAAGCAGAGAGTCTTAATGAAGGAATCTAAGGAATCACACAACAAATAAAATTGCTTCCCCATATTTGCAATTAGTAAGCCATAGTAAAGCATTCCAATGGAAAAGAACGCTAAGCGCAGTGGATTTTCGTCGCAGAAAATTGGACAGAATCCTTCGTTACCGCTTCGCCAAAACAAGGGGGAGGGAGGCTAATTGCCTTTGGAAAATTTGAATAAACATCCATAACCAATTGAATTCAGAGGTCCTTATTCTGTTGGGACCAGCTCTGGATCCTTTTTTGTATTTCCAATTTGGGTTGAAAAAATTTGCACCAAAATATCCCTTCCTTTCGCCGTTACACGGCTTTGGGTCAGCTTATTTCCATCATTTGCTACCATCATTTCGCCGTTACACGGCTCAGACCGATACAGGGAATGCCTTTCTACAGAAATCTCAGGTGTATCGCACCGTCAATATGGTAGACCTGAAGAGTGGATGGAACACCTAAGCCGCATCGCGGCGAAATTATAGTAAGGAATAGTTATTGCCTTCCCGGAAAGTCTCCTTCGAAAGGTGCGGCAACATTGTCTGAATATAATTAACATAAAATATTAACCTGTCGACGCTAAATGCCAATGAAGTTTGCATTTACAACATTATGATAATTAGATTATTAATATCAATCACCCTCAATTTTTAACTAAATTTAGGGGTTACCTTTTATCGTTTTTGGGTATTAAGGAATGAACCCGAAACCTTCATCAGGTAGTAACTTTTTCACCTGAATTTTTTATGAATTTTCCTGATTTGAGATCTGCAAAACCGATTGCGCTGATTATTTCACGCGAACTCATTACACAATACACTTGGCTTTTATGTTTGCAAACAACTTCCCTTTCGAGTACCAACTGGATAACATGGACTGCGGACCAGCCTGTCTGAAGATGATTGCCAAATATTTTGGCAGGTATTACTCCCTTCAGCATCTGCGCGATCTTTGTGGGATCACCCGCGAGGGAGTTTCTTTCCTCGACCTGAGTTATGGTGCCGAAAAGATTGGATTGCACACTTTGTCCATCAAGACTGATATTCAAAACCTGCAGACCAGAGTGCCTTTACCCTGCATCATCCATTGGCAAAATAGCCACTTTGTAGTGGTTTATAAAACGACCAAAACAAAGATTCTTGTTTCCGATCCTGCAAAGGGATCGATTTCCTATGATGTTGCCGAGTTCCAAAAGGGATGGTACAAGAATGAGGAGGAGGCTGGTGCAATCATGGCCATCGAACCAATGGCTGACTTTATGCAACGCGATCTCGAAGAGCGAACCGAACGCCACAAAACCTTCGAAAATGTTCTCAGCTATTTCTTGCCCTTCCGGAAAAACTTCGTCACCATC
>CAINVV010000216.1 GCA_903854235.1 uncultured Bacteroidia bacterium
AATCTCCAATTTAATTTTTACGGAAGTATGATTGAAAACGTTGAGCAGTCGCTTAACAGGTTTGGATCAACTCAAAAAATATATTTCAGAATATTCAAGGCAAATTCAAAAAAATATAGATTGATAAAAGGTTTAAAAGAATTAAAAGAAATTACATTTAACTAATATGTCGACGATATTTTGAAGGATAGAATCCGAACAAATAAACCTTGGGTTAATAAAATCAAAACCAGAATTCTTGGTTCGATGGAGCGTGCCAAAAGATCCGACTTTTTAAGATCGGTCTCAGTATTAATATCAGGAAACATTCTAGCACAGCTTATATCCGTGATTACGATCCCCATCGTGAGCAGAATATACAGCGTGCAGGCATTTGGCGAATTCGCCATATTCACTTCAACAGGAAGTATCGTTGGAGGAATTGCCGCGCTGGGAATGGGTTCCGCCATCATGGCCCCAAAAGAAGATGCAAAGGCAAAAGACGTATTTTACACGGCTTTCGTTTCCATCCTGACCATCTCTACCCTCTTTTTAGCTTTTTCGATCCTTATCAAGCCTTTTTTTCACCTGCATCAATTCTCCATTCCCTATCTGTCCGTTTGCCTGCTTATCTACCTGAACATCGTGCTGAGTGGATTATCCTCCATCCTCTCCATCTACGTCAATCGCCTCAAAAAAACCAAAGTCCTATTCTGGAACTCCCTGATCAGCGTATTGGCAACACTCTGCATCACCATTCCGTTGGGATTGTTGAAATTTAATGTCATGGGCTTTATTCTGGCATCATTGTGTGCGGCCTCAGTCGCTATCACCCAGATGCTGCTGAGAGTGAATCCTTTCCACCGAATATTGGGATTCCGTCAGATTAAGGAAATCTTCAGGGAGTACAAGGATTACGTTCGTTTTCAGTTACCGGCAAATTTCATTTCCAATTTTGGCATCCAGCTACCCAATCAACTGTTTTCTGCCAATTTTGGGAACATTGCCCTGGGGGGCTACTCGATGTGTGAAAGAGTGATGGGTTATCCCATAAGATTGATAGCGGCCCCGATCTCAACGATTTACTTCAGGCACGCGACACAGTATGTGCATGAAGGAAGAATTGGGGAACTCGGAGCATTTTCATTGAAATTGATCAACAAGATTTTGCTGATTACCTTCCTGCCCGTAGCACTCTTCATGATTTTCTCTACGAAAATCTTCATATTGGTTTTGGGTTCAAAATGGGGTCCTGCAGGAGAAATCGCATCCATCCTCACCTTACAATACATTTTGGTATTTTGCAACCAATGCATCGGCATTTGCCTGGTGGTTTTAAACAAACAGCGGGTAAATCTGGTATTTTCTGTGATACAACTGGGGTTGATTGCGCTCTCGATCTCCATAGGACTGATCTTCCTCAAAAGTTTAATGGGGACCATCCTGATATTTGGCATAGGCAATGTGATTGTGCAGATTTTGTCCCTTTCCTTCAATTTTTACTATTTGCAAATCAGGATGAAGAGTATTCTTCGATCGATCTTCCTGTTTGTTTTTGGGACCATCGGTCTTGCTTATGCGCTACACAGCCTGCTGATTCTTTTCAACTAAATTGACCTGACGGGAGTAGAAACTACTTGAAAATGTTGCAGTGTCATCGAATTCCAAATAAACTAATATTCTGATCATTTGCATTGGACAATTTGTTGAAAATAAAAATCCCGTCGAATTTCGTCCCGGAAAGGCAATACATCCTGAATGTATTAATCAAAGATTTTTTAGGGATCGATTTTGATTCGCAGATTTCGGATGAGATCCAAGATTACGTTCTGGAATTTCAGGATAAAACCATTGTCATAAAGGATAAATTCTTTACTTCAAGGGCCGGGGCAAATTACCTGAGTCCCAATTGCCTACCGCAAAGTGTCGGTTTTTTCAAGAATGAGTTTACAATCTCAGATGATATTCCTGTCATTTTTGGATCCAATGATTTTCATGCTGAATCCAACCTATTAACCTGCGGCATTGATATTTTTGCCTCTGCATTTTTGATGTTGACGCGGTGGGAAGAGATGGTAAATCCCATAAGGGATGCACATGGCCGGTTTCCGGGCGAAGAAAGCATCGCCTTTAAAAACAACTTTCTGACCAGGCCCGTCGTGAATGAATACGCAGAGTTGCTTTGGAACATGCTGGTGGCTTGCGGATTCAAGGAAAAAAGGGAAAAGAGGGACTTCAAATTGTATTTAACTCACGACATCGATCACCTTTTCACTTCGGTCACCAACAGGCAGATTGCGGCCGATCTGTGCAAAAGATTTGATGCGCCGATGGCCTACCGCCACTTCCGGTACAAGTATACCCAAAACCCTTACGATCAGTATGATTTCCTGATGGATTGCTCGGAAAGGATGAATGTGCAGTCGCGCTTTTGTTTCAAGGCCTCTGATCTGATCACCAGGTACGACCAGGACAACTACCTGACCACAGGAAAATTCAGGCACATCATCCGGAACATCAAGGCCAGGGGACACCTGATTGGTTTCCATCCGGGTTACGATACCTACCTGGATGAATCAAAATGGACAAAGGAGAAGAACTTACTGGAAGAAGCGGCCCAAACAAAGTTGCTGGAAGGCAGGCAACATTACCTGCGGATGCTGGTACCGACCACACTCCGTATTTGGGAGAACAACGGGATGGAAACAGACAGTACACTGGGCTATGCCGACCGGAACGGCTTCCGGTGTGGGACGGGAGATGAATTCCCAGTTTTTGACCTGCTCAACAGGAAGCAGCTTAAACTGAAGGAGCGGCCGCTGGTCGTGATGGACGGAACGCTGAAACAAAATACCGCAAATTCGCCGGAGAAATCCCTTGAAATTGTCAGGGAATACCTCCAGACCGGCCGAAAATTCGGAATGGGTATCACCTTGCTGTTCCACAACAGCAGCTTCAACCAGGAAAATTGGCCGGGTTGGAAGAGGATGTACCGAAACCTGACGGACGAAAGTCAGGAAGGATCTTGAATACAAGATGTTCTGATTACATTTGCAGCCTATTTATTGCATCAATTTCGGGATAGATGATTCGAATGGCCAAAAGATCAACCTCTCTTTTCTTCCTTGTGGCGGGAATATTTGTGCTTTCCGCTTGCAAGAGGGAAGCCGAAGTATTCGAAATCCCACATCCCTACGCCCTCAACATTCCGCAAAATTTCCTGACGGAACTGAACATTCCGAAAAACAATCCGCTCACTATTGAGGGGGTCGCTTTGGGTCGTTACCTCTTCTATGATGGCCGGATGTCGGGCCGCAACCAGACCGATTCCTTGATGAGCTGCGGTACCTGCCACCTGCAAAGCAACTCGTTCGAATGCGGCATCAACCATCCCATCTTCAAGGATGGCCATCCCTTTGGACTCACCGGCATCAGGACCCCGCACGTGATGCTTCCCTTCATCAACCTGGTGTTCAATGCCAACGGCTATCTCTGGAACGGGATGATTCACCCGAGCAATCCGAATACCGAAAGAAGAACCCTGGAGGACATCGTTTACATGGGGGTGATCGCACCGCACGAACTGCACGGCGATAGCGTACGTACCGTCAAAATGATTCAGGGAATCAAAGGATACCCCGAACTCTTCTGGAAGGCATTTGGCACCAGGGTGGTCACGATGAAAAATATCGATAAGGCCATTGCCCAGTTTATCCGGACCCTGATCTCTACCAACAACAAATTCGACAGGTACTGCAGGGGAGAGGAACAACTGACCTACGAAGAGTACAAAGGCTGGATCATTTTCGAGGAGGAGGCAGATTGCGCCAACTGCCACGGCAGCATCCTGCTGACCAGCAACCTCTTCTTCAACAATGGCAAGCAGACCAGTTTCACAGGGGTGAACGACGATACACGCGACAGGTTTCACTTTACAGGGATTCCCGCCGACATCGGGGCCTACCGTGCACCCACGCTCCGCAACATCGACCTGACAGGTCCCTATATGCACGACGGAAGGTTCAAGACCCTCGACGAGGTGATCGACTTCTATTCGGAAGGGGTGCAGCTCTCCCCCTACATCAGTCCGCAGATGCAATTTGCCTCCACGGGGGGAATCCACCTCAGCGCCGAAAGCAAGGCAGCCCTGAAGGCCTTTTTACTCACGCTGCACGACAACGATTTCATCAGCAACCCGGCCTTCTCCAGACCCTACCAGTTCCCGGACCAAATTCAATGACAAGCATCAAACAACCACGAACCAATATGATCAGATCCGAATTTCTCTCCACCCCTCCTGCACCATCGTGGATCAAAAAATCGCCTGGACATTTGCATTTCAGGCACCTTTTATACCTGATTTTGGTGTTGACCAGCCTGATATCCTGCAAGACAGGGGCCTTGACGGATAGCAAAGTGGTGCCGGCTGTGGTCCTGCCAAAAGATTCGGTGAATGTTCCCAAAGTGCCTGTATACGATGGGATTCACATCCAATCGACTGAAATAGTGAACGGATATACCGATAGTACCTCTTGCTTCACTACCGACTCCACTAAAATCTACCTGAATGCAAAAGACTCCATCCACAATGCAGTTGTCAAGTTGTTTACGGTGAACGGCATTCAGGTGGATAGTGTGAAAACGACCATTGTCCCGCAGAAAATTGTCAATGCCAAACCCTGGGAAATCGGGTACGGATACAAACCCACCTTCACCTATTCACCTTCCAAACTAGCCAGTGGGGTCTACCTATGGGAAAACAAGATTCCCATGATTGTGAAAACAAATCAACAGAAGGCCATTACTGTTTTGTATCCCTCCAATACAGAAAATGCCTATTGTGAATCGGGAGGGTTTAGTATGTATTCGAATCCGGAGCGAGCAACAACGTAAAGGTCAGCGTCAAGCTGCTCAGGGCTGAGGATGCCGAA
>CAINVV010000217.1 GCA_903854235.1 uncultured Bacteroidia bacterium
ACTGCCAATCTTCAGTTCAGACTTGACCTCACAGCCAAACTGCCCAGAAAAAAAGTGGAAGCTGTTCCTGTCCCCGAAAGAATCGGTGAACCCTCCGTCATCAAGCACGTTCTTTATGTCATCAAGGAGAACAGGACGTACGACCAGGTACTTGGGGATGTAAAAAAAGGAGATGGCGATTCTACGCTCACCGTTTATGGAAGGAAAGTCACGCCCAATACCCACCAGCTCACCAGCCAGTATCTGTTGCTCGACAACTACAATGCATCAGGCAAATGTTCTGCCGAGGGACATCAATGGACGGATGCTTCCATTGTGACAGATTACGTGGAGAAATCTGTCAGGGCCTGGATCCGAAGTTATCCGCACGTTCAGTACGATGCTCTGGTCTATGCACCAACCGGATTTATCTGGGATAATGCACTTGCGCATGGCAAAAAAGTGAGAATTTATGGAGAAGCTTGCCTTTGCGATTTTGGTGCGAAACAAACCTGGACCTCTATTTACCAGGATTTCCTTCAGCACAAAAAGCTGGAATTCAAAAACAAGACCACCATTCAACCCGTGGAAGCCATCCTTAGTCAGAGTTTTCCCTCCTCCGACAACCACATTGTTACGGACGTGCAACGAGCCGATGCATTTGCCAAAGAACTGAAGGAATATGAAAAGCAGGATGGAGATCAGCTGCCAGAGCTGATGGTGATGGCCCTTTCAAACGACCACACGGCCGGGACGAGACCGGGCATCCCAACGCCACGTGCAATGGTCGCAGACAATGACCTTGCCCTTGGTCAAATTGTGGAGGCATTGTCCAGAAGCAAATTCTGGATAAACACCGCCATTTTTGTCACGGAAGATGATTCTCAGGATGGGTGGGACCACGTCTCCGCCTATCGCACAGTGGGTACCATCATCAGTCCGTTTACAAAAACCTCCGCTGTGGTACATACCAATTACAACCAGGTTTCGATGGTGAGAACCATCGAGCAAATACTTGGCCTTCCTCCGATGAATGTCATGGACGCAACGGCGTTGCCTATGTTTGATTGTTTCTCATCTACCGCTGATTTAACCCCTTATCTGCCAATTAAAAATGAAATTCCTTTGGATGAAATGAACCCCGATTTGCGTTCCCTGAAAGGGACTGCACTGCACTATGCCAAGAAAAGCATGGAGCCACAGTTCGATGGCATTGATGGTGGAGATGAGGATCTGTTCAACAAGATCCTGTGGTTTGCAGCAAAAGGAAAGGCGAAATATCCCAGGATGAGGTAAGGGAGAACAGAAAAGTGACTAAAGTGACTAAAGTTAGCGATTTGCTGGATCTCTGAAGTACAATAGGCCAAAGAAAAGAGGTTAATAATTTACTTCTGCCATCCTGGTTTCCAAGTACTTTAGTCACTTTAGTTCATTTTAGTCACTTTAGTCACTTGCTTATTAAATGAAATTGTTATAATTTTGCACCGTGGACGGATTTGATTGATTGCAACCACGGAAAAAAATGCTAAAACAAAGTGTATTGACTTCCCCTTCAATCATCCATCCCACTTAGTTTTTTCATCCGTCACTGTCAATAAGTGACACAATAAATGTAACTATGGGATATTTATTTACTTCAGAATCAGTTTCAGAAGGTCATCCTGACAAAGTTGCGGATCAGATTTCAGATGCCGTATTGGATGCTTTCCTTGCACGTGATCCATCCTCAAAAGTGGCCTGTGAAACAATGGTCACTACTGGCCAGGTGATCATGGCCGGCGAAATAAAATCAGATACCTACGTCGATGTGCGTGAAGTGGCCAGACAAGTCATCAACAAGATCGGATATACCAAGGCGGAATACCAGTTTGATGGAGACTCTTGCGGTGTATTGACGGCCCTTCACGAACAATCTCCCGATATCAACCGGGGTGTCGAGCGCAAGGATCCAGAAAACCAGGGTGCCGGCGACCAGGGAATGATGTTTGGCTATGCCTGCAGCGAAACCGACAACTTCATGCCTCTGCCACTCGAATTGGCCCATGCCCTGCTCAAGGAACTGGCAAAAATCCGCAAAGCAGGTATGGAGATGACTTACCTTCGACCGGATGCCAAATCGCAAGTCACCATCGAATACGACGACAACAACCAGGCAGTAAAAATTCATACCATCGTTCTCTCTACCCAGCACGATGAATTTGATGGCGACGATGTCAGGATGCTGGCCAAAATCAGGGAAGATGTTCAAAATATTCTCATCCCCGCCACCAAGGCTGTGCTTCCACTCCGACTTCAGAAACTCTTTGAACCCGGATACATACTCCACGTTAACCCTACCGGGAAATTTGTAATCGGCGGTCCACACGGCGACAGCGGGCTGACAGGCCGAAAAATCATCGTGGATACCTATGGTGGACGCGGTGCCCACGGGGGTGGTGCCTTCTCCGGAAAAGATCCTTCCAAGGTCGACCGTTCGGCAGCTTATGCCGCCAGGCACATTGCCAAGAACATGGTAGCCGCAGGAATTGCCGGCGAGGTATTGGTTCAACTGGCCTATGCCATCGGCGTGGCACAACCCGTCAACATCTATGTCAATACCTATGGAACTGCTAAAGTTGACCTGCGCGACAACGAAATTTCCGACAAGATTGCCTCACTCTTCGACCTTCGGCCCTATGCCATCGAACAAAGGCTGCAACTGCGCAACCCAATTTACGAAGAGACTGCTTCCTATGGCCACATGGGCCGCACACCCCGCACCATTACCAAAAAGTTCGAATCGGTCTATTTTGGCGACGTGGTAAAAGAGGTAGAACTCTTTACCTGGGAAAAGCTGGATTTTGTAGAAAAGATCCAAGCAGCATTTGGGATCTAGAAAATAGTCAGTATCGTATCATGAGACCCGCAACCTTCAGATGTTGCGGGTCTTTTTTTGTCTGTTTTTTCTCTTTCTTCTTTTTTTGCCGTAACTTATACTATCCATTTCCGCCTCACAAAGTTTGAGGTCACAAAATGTGACCTCAAACTTTGTGAGGATAGAAAAGATAAATTCTACTTAACTACTTGCAAAAATGGAACAAATTATCATTCAGCAGAAAATTCATGAGTTCAGGGGACAGCGTGTGATTCTGGATTATGACCTTGCCGAAATGTACGGAGTCAAAACAAAAGCTTTGAAACAAGCTGTCAAGCGAAATGAAAACCGTTTTCCACCCGACTTTATGTTTGAACTCTCCCGCAAAGAATGGGAAAGTTTGATATCACAGTTTGTGATACCAAACCGTGGAGGCAACAGATTCTTACCCTATGCCTTCACCGAACAGGGTCTAGCAATGCTTTCAAGCGTCCTGCGCAGCGAGCTGGCGATCGAAATAAACATCCAGATCATCCGGGCATTTATCCTGATCCGCCAAAATGCGCTGCTTTTTACTGAGATCAATCAAAAATTGGAAAACTTCATGGTCGAAACCAATCTTCAATTCAACGAAGTTTACCAGGCTTTGCAGGAATTGGCGATTAAAAAGGCAAAACCCAGAAA
>CAINVV010000218.1 GCA_903854235.1 uncultured Bacteroidia bacterium
CATCCAATTGCAAATATTATTGCTATTTTTGCAACAGAATAATAGTAAACAGCAATGACTTCGAACAGTGCAACATATTTTTGGTTTTATTATCCCGAATTTCAACAGGAGATCGGCTAGTAAGGCATTGTTTGAAACGAAACGATAACATACAAAGAGGTCTCCCTGAAGGAGGCCTTTTTTCATTTAAGTTATGAGTGATAAGTTATGAGTTAATTCTCTTTTTCATAACTCCTAACTAATAACTCTTAATTAGTAAATTGAAGTTCGTTATGAAGCTAACCGTAGTAGGATTGGGATTGATAGGCGGCTCGATGGCCATCGACTTGAGGAAAAGCCGCTTTGCAACGGAGATCATCGGAGTTGACAATAGGTCCGAACATGCCGCTGAAGCAGTAAAGCTAGGCATTGTAGACAGAACAACAGATTTTGAAAGTGGGGTAAAAGCTGCAGATCTTGTTTTGCTTGCCTTGCCCGTCGACCAGATCATTGCCCTGCTTCCTGTCGTGCTGGACCTTATTTCTCCCTCCACCACCGTTGCAGATGTCGGTTCCGCCAAGCGACAGATCGTTGCTTCCGTAGCCAGCCATCCTCTGCGTGGAAATTTTGTTGCCACCCATCCGATGGCAGGAACAGAAAACAGCGGTCCTGCGGCAGCCATACCCAAACTTTTTACCGGCAAGCTTACCATTGTATGTGACCACGAACAGTCACGTCCACAACACCTTGCACTGGTGGAAAAGATGTACCAATCGCTTGGAATGTCGACCGCCTACATGAGTAGCGACGAACAGGATCATACGACTGCCTTCGTCTCCCACCTGCCCCACGCCGCGGCATTTGCGCTTGCCAATGCCGTCCTGGCCAAGGAGGAGCGGAACATCATCTTTGATCTTGCTTCGGGTGGATTTCAATCGACAGTCAGGTTAGCCAAAAGCTCCCCCGAAATGTGGGCACCCATCTTTCGGCAGAACAGGGATTATGTGGTCGAGGCAGTCACCGCCTACATCCATCATTTGAAAGCATTCAAGGATGCACTGAAAAACGATGACGAGGAACAGCTGATGCAGCTTATTCGTGAAGCCAATAAAATAAGGACTATTTTAAGCGGAGAGAGTACCTCCATGACAAAAAACGAAGAGACAATCGTAAAATTATACACCAAAAAATAAATTCAAAATGGTCACAAATCTAAAAGTAATGCCCATCAGCCACTGGTTGCCTAAAATCGACAACCCATTGCTGATCAGCGGACCCTGTAGTCTGGAATCAGAAGAACAGGCCCTTTCAACTGCCCGTGAACTCGCAAAAGACAAGCGCGTATTCATCTACCGTGGTGGAATCTGGAAACCACGCACCCGTCCTGGGATGTTCGAAGGGGTTGGCTCCATTGGACTCGAATGGCTGAAATTGGTTAAACAGGAGACCGGTTTGCTTACAGGAACCGAAGTCGCCAATGCACAGCACGTCGAAGAGTGCCTGAAGGCAGGGGTCGATGTGATGTGGATCGGTGCACGCTCGACCGCCTCACCCTTTGTAGTACAGGAAATTGCGGATGTGCTGAAAGGTACCGATCAGATCATCATGGTCAAGAATCCGGTCAATCCCGATGTCCAGCTTTGGGTTGGTGCACTGGAGAGATTGAACCAGGCTGGATTGAAGAATCTGGTGGCCATTCACCGCGGTTTTACCCCTTTCAGCGAAACCAAATACCGCAACTTCCCCAACTGGAAAACTGTCATCGAGCTACGACGATTACTTCCCAATCTGCCCATCATCTGTGATCCAAGCCATATCGCAGGAAAAAGGGAGTACCTCTTTGAGATTTCCCAAAAAGCCTTCGACATCGGATTGGACGGACTGATGATTGAATCGCACATCGACCCATCCTGTGCGCTGAGCGACAAGGAACAACAGGTAACTCCGGCCGAGCTGGGAAAAATTCTGGACAAGCTCGTGATCAGGTATGCCAGTTCGGAAGATCCTCAATTCGAAAACAAACTGGAAAATCTGCGGGGCCGGATCGACTCGATTGACCACGAGATCATGGAGGTGCTGGCACAACGAATGGGTATCGTCAAACAGATCGGCCTTTATAAAAAGGAGAACAAGGTGACCGCCCTGCAGATCAATCGCTGGGCACAGATCATGGAGGACCGCGGTCGTCTCGCAGAGAAACTGGACTTGGACGATACCTTCATCAAGGCACTCTTCCAGCTGATCCACGAGGATTCCGTGCGTCAGCAGTCCGATATCATGGACAACGACTAAGGAGAGAAGGACTTGGAGGACTTGGAGGACTTGGGGACTGTGAGACTACGGGACTATAGGACTGTAAGACCGGTCCCGAAGCCGAAGGGTCGAAGGGGGAGAAAAAAGGAAGAGTGGTGAATTTAGCATGATAAGTGGCACCGGTAGAGACGTTGCATGCAACGTCTAGCCTGATTTTTGACCACCCTGAATTTATTAACCCGGAGTTGGGCCAACAGCATTCCCTACTCCGGGTTTCTCATGTTGGAAGGTAAAGTGAGATGGAGGGATCTGCCTATTCAGGAAACCTGGATGGTGTCACCCGGCAATTGGGCAGCTATCTTGCCGATTGCCTTTGAAACGGCAGGCTGAATTTTTGAATAGGGAAGATGCTCTTTGCCAATGTAAATAAACATAAGGGCCAATTTCGTGTTGGTGGGTTTCAGCGATTCGTACAAGGTGGATTTGTTTAGGCGGTAGGATTCCCTTATCATCCGCTTCAGCCGATTCCTGTCTACAGAATGCTTGAACAATTTCTTGGAAACGGAGAATCCAGCCTGTGCAGGGGATTCAGTTGGCAACACTTCGATAACTTTCCAGACAATTCTGAGTGGATAAGAGAGAAAGCTATTGCCTGAGAGAAACAGGTCCCCCATCAATTTTTGACTGCATAACTTTTCATCCTTCCGAAAAGTCAGGGAAACTAACTCTGTCAAATGCCTACTTGTGGTTTTTATTGAAATCAGCTATGTATTTATCCAGTGCGGAGGTCATGGAAGGGGTCTCCGGGAGTGGAGCCTCGATGTCAACATTTAGTCCTGCATCTCTGACAGCCTTTGCTGTGGCATAACCAAATGTGGCAATTTTTGTCTCGTTTTGCTTGAAATCAGGAAAATTGTCGAACAGGGATTTGATATCGGAAGGACTAAAAAATACCAGCACATCATAATTGACATCCTTAAGATCCGACAAATCGCTGCAAACAGTCCGGTACATCACCGCCTGTTTGAAGTTCAGTCCGACAGAATTCATCTTCTCCGGCACTTCATCCTTGTGCATGTCCGAAAGTGGAATCAGGAAAGTCTCTTCCTTGTGTTTTACCAGTACTTCCAGCAATTCCGAAAATTTGCCAGGAGCATAGAATATTTTGCGTTTCCTGTAAACAATGTATTTCTGCAGGTAGTGAGCAGTCGCCTCTGAAATACAAAAATATTTCATCGTATCCGGAATGACCACCCTCATCTCCTGCGACATCCGGAAGAAATGATCAATGGCAGTACGGCTGTTGAAAATCACGGCTGAAAAATCCAGAATGTTGATCCGTTCTTTTCTAAAATCCTTGGCCGTAACTCCTTCAACGTGAATAAAAGGTCGAAAATCGATCTTCAAATTGTTCTTTGCAGCCAAATCATTGTAAGGCGAATTTTGAAAATTCGGCTCCGGCTGAGTAACTAATATCTTCTTGATTTTCAATTTCTTGCTTTATTAATATTTTCAATTTTCTTCGATATCAGCCTCCGATTGCCAATTTGACTACCAGAAGGATTGGAAGAATTTCAAGGGTGCAAAGGTACAAAATCAAATAGAATATTGAAATACCTTCCCGAAATGCAAAATAAATACTTCGTATGATGGACATTAAATAGAACAAAGCAATCAGGGAAGGCACAATGAAAAGCGCGAACAGACCGAATGCCGGCACCATGGAGTGAATGGTGGCCACAGGTAATAGAATCATTCCCAACACATTGTGAAAAAGCATCATGTTAAATACCAATTCGCCCGTCGTCTCTCGTTGGGAAAAAACGGATCCGAGCATCTTGTAAAGTAGAATCTTAAGCATGAAGTAGACATTGACCACCACAAAGATGATCAGGTAGAACTCCAGGCCAGAAAACCCGATGCTTACACCATTATCTCTGGCAATCAGATAGATTGAAAAGGGAAGGAACAAGAAAAAAATCACATTGAGCCTAAAATTTCCGAAATTGTTGTTGTATCCCCTCTCCCGGTATAGCCGTGCGGCTGCTGAATAATTGAAAATACTCTGAAAGACCTGAACAATGTATTTGGAGAACCCAAACTTCAAGGAGGCAAATATGACCCAGCCAATAACAGCCAGAAAAAAAGTCCAGTCCTGTGTCTCCATCTTCATGGGCTTACCCACAAAACCATAAGGCTTACCGGGTTGTTCGACCACCGTGCGCCGATGTGTCAGCGAATCAACAGGGACAGGGGTAAAACTAAAAAAATTGAGGGTATCTCCTTCGGCTTGATAATATCCAGGATTACCCGTGTAGATGTTCACAGATGCATCTCTCTCGGGACCGCTGCTTTGAATTTCAGCTGTTTTGATGCTTCGGGGCACAGCTTGTTTGTTGCTTTGCCGAAGGGTGATCGGTTCACTCTTTTTCCCTGAAATCTGCTGATGGTACTTCTCTGCTGCCCGCAGGATGGCATCATCTTCCCGAGGAGGTTTCACGGGTTGGATCGCAATCTTGGTGGTATGCTGCACCTTTTTGGTGTTTTTCTGGGCAAGCGCCTTTACTCCCTTGCGGGGAGCTTGTGCGTTTTTGGTTTTGGCAACCGACAAAGTTGAGGTCGAGAGAAGCAGCATTGCACGATGAAGTATTGAGCCGCAAAGATAACAAAAAGAGATTTGAGATGCTCGCTTCAATTGAAATTGCCGTGATTTGCCTGTCAACATTCAAGGAGGATAAGTTCCCCCTTCCGATTCCTGCCGGCAATTAAAAAACAATTTCTTACCAGAGGATTCATCAATTCCATATCTTTGCCGGATGGAAAGTAAAAATCATCCGGGTATTTATTTTGCTCCTTTGCAGGAATCTACAGACTTTGTCTTCCGCAGGGCGCATGCCCTTCATTTTGGAGGCATTGACAAATATTTTTCTCCCTACCTTTTGCCGCAAAAAGAGGGTGGGATCAAAAAATCTCATCTCCGCGACACGGCTCCCGAAAACTGTACCGGCTATCCGCTGGTTCCGCAGATCATGGCTGGCAAGGCATCCGATTTCCTTTTTCTCGCCAATCACCTGACCGGACTCGGCTATGAAGAGATCAACTGGAACCTGGGATGCCCCTATCCGATGGTCACCGGCAGAGGCATGGGATCAGGTCTCCTGCCCCATCCCGACAGGATCAGGGAGATACTGGACCAATCCCTGCCAAAACTAAATTGCCGGATTTCGGTCAAGCTGAGGGCAGGAATGGTTTCCCCGGAGGAGATCCTCCAGGTCATCCCGGTTTTGAATGATTTTCCGCTTTGCGAGGTCGTCCTGCATCCCCGCATTGCCAAACAGCTCTATGCTGGAATACCCGATCAGGAGCTTTTCCTGCAGATATGCGGATTGATCCGTCCTCCGTTGGTTTATAACGGAGACTTGTGCACAAAAGAAGATTTCGAGGACGCAAACGCCAGATTTGAAACGGTTTCCAACTGGATGATCGGCCGAGGCTTGCTAAAAAATCCGTTTCTGGCCTTGGAGATCAAGGGAGTTCAACTTCCCGGCAGGATGGAAAAAATTGAAATTTTGGAGCGTTTTCACGAGGAGATAGTTGGCAACTATGCCGGGATGCTGAGTGGCCAAAGCCATTTGATCACCCGCATGATCAAATTCTGGGAGTATTTTTGCTTTCTCTTTCCCAATCCGCACAAGTCATTTAAGCGGGTGAAAAAATCTGTGAACAGATCGAAATACGACCTGGCTGTCAGGGAGAATTTCCTGCAAATGCGGAACGAAGTGTAATTTTTGACCCTTGTTGTTCAGGTATAAGAGACGTTGCATGCAACTTCTCTACTGTCGCAACTTTCAACTCTCAGTTCTCAACTCTTCACTCTTAGTTCTTCACTTCTGACACTCTCACCCTCTTATCTTCCCGGTCCTCCACGTCCCCTAGTCCTATAGTCTTATAGTCCTACCGTCCTTCCTCAGTGCGCCAGCAGCCAGTTCTCTGCCGCATCCATTTCTACCTCCAGCGGAACGATCAGGTTCACTGCATGCTCCATCTCCTCCTTGACGATCGCTTTGACCACCTCCGTTTCGGATTTGAGCAGGTCAAAGTTCAATTCATCGTGTACCTGGAGCATCATTCGTGACACAATGTGTTCGGAATCGAATCTTTTTTGAATCCGCACCATGGCCACCTTGATAATATCGGCCGCTGACCCCTGAATGGGGGCATTGATTGCATTCCGCTCGGCAAAACCACGTACGGCAGCATTCTCTGATTTGATGTCCTTGAGGTAACGCCTCCGGCCCATGATCGTTTCGACAAAGCCTCTGTCGCGCGCCAGCAAAATCTGTTCGTCCATGTACAGTTTCACCTGCGGGAAATTGATGAAATAGTCGTCGATCAACTGTTTTGCCTCATTTCTTGGGATATTGAGCCGCTGGGCCAATCCAAAGGCAGAAATTCCGTAGATGATTCCAAAATTGGCGGTCTTGGCTTTTCTGCGCATATCGGAAGTTACCTCCGAAAGCGGTAGGTTGTAAATTTTGGCTGCAGTGGTGGAGTGGATGTCCTCCCCATTGGCAAAAGCAGCGATCATGACCGCATCCCCCGAGAGGGCCGCCATGATGCGGAGTTCGATCTGGGAGTAGTCGGCAGAGAGGAACAGATGGTCTGCATCTCCCGGGACAAAGGCCTTGCGGATCTCCCTTCCGTTTTCATCGCGGATGGGGATGTTCTGGAGATTGGGATTGTTGGAACTCAGCCTTCCGGTTACAGCAACCGTCTGGTTGTAAGAGGTATGTATTCTACCCGTTTTGGGATTAATTAGTTTGGGCAATGACTCGACATAGGTCGAAAGCAGTTTTTTTAGTCCGCGGTGTTCCAGGATTTTTCCGATAATCGGATGGCGGTCCTGCAGCATCGTCAAGGTCTCTTCGTTGGTCGAATATTGCTTGGTCTTGGTTTTCTTTGCTTTTGGGTCGGGAAGCAGCTTGTCGAACAGGATGTGGCCGAGTTGTTTGGGCGAGGAGATGTTGAAAGGCTCGCCGGCCATCTCCGTGATCTCCTCCTCCAGTTTGATGATTTGTTCGCGCAGCACCACCGCATATTGGTTGAGCGCCGCCACATCGATTTTCATCCCGGTAAGCTCCATCTGAATCAATACCTTCAGCAAGGGCATCTCCACCTCTTCAAAAAGCTTCATCACGTGGCCATCTGTCAGTTCCTTTTCCAAGAGAGGTTTCAGTTGCAGTGTCATATCTGCATCTTCGCAGGCATACTCCTTGATGGTCTCCAGCTCAACCGTACGCATCGAAGTTTGATTCTTTCCCTTGCCGATCAGTTCGGAGGTGGCAATTTTTTTATACCCCAGGTAGATTTCACTCAGGAAGTCGAGGTTATGACGGAGCTCAGGCTGAATCAGGTAATGGGCCACCATTGTATCGAAGATCGGGCCGTGCAGGGTGATGCCGTACCCGGAAAGTACCAGGGCATCGAATTTGATGTTCTGGCCGATCTTGGTGATCGTCTCACTGTCGAAGAGTGGTTTAAATTCTGCGACTATTTTCCTCGCTTTCGCTTGATCGGCCGGAACCGGAACGTAATAGGCCTCCCCTTTCCGGCAACTGACAGAGATCCCAACCAGCTGGTCGGTCAAAGGATCCAGCCCTGTCGTCTCGGTATCGAAACAGAACTCCTTCTGCGCGGCCAATTTCCGGATCAAAATGGCCCGGGCCTCCTCTCCCTCGACCAGGTGATAGGAATGCTCGGTATTGTGAATCTGCTCGAAGTTGGAGGGTTGGGCTGTGAACGTTTCTTCCGAAAAATCAAAGAGGGAGCCCTGTGGATTTACCGGTTTTTGAACAACGACCTCAGTTTTTGGTAATTTGGTAAGCATGTTGCGGAATTCAAGCTCCGTAAACAGTTCATTCAACATCTGGTGGTCGGGTTCCATGCGGACCAGTTCATCGGGAGTATGGTTTAGCGGAACCTCCACTATGATCTCTGCCAGCCTTCTCGACAGCCACACCTGCTCCTCGAAATTGATCAGGCTCTCCTTCTGTTTTCCCTTCAACTGGTCGATGGATTGATAAACGCCTTTGATGCCGCCAAACTGAGCAATGAGTTGTGCTGCACCCTTGGGACCGATTCCGGGGCATCCGGGAATGTTGTCGGAGGAGTCGCCCATCAGTCCGAGCAGGTCGATCACCTGTTCGGGGCGAGCTATCTGAAAATTCTCACATACCTGTTCAACGCCCCAGATCTCCATTTCGTTGCCCATCCGTTTGGGTTTGTACATAAAAATATTGGGAGAGACTAGTTGTGCATAGTCCTTGTCCGGTGTCACCATGAAAACTTGAAAATCCTCTTTCTCTGCCATTTTAGCCATCGTTCCGATCACATCGTCGGCTTCGTATCCGATGCATTCGAGGGAAGGGATCCGATAGGCCTCCATCATTTTTCGAATGTACGGTATGGAAATCCGAATCGCCTCCGGCATGGCTTCCCGGGTCGCCTTGTAGGCGTCGAACAGTTCGTGCCGGAAGGTAGGGCCGTGCAAATCGAAGGCTACCGCCAGATGGGTGGGCTGTTCCAGTTTAAGGATCTGCTCCATGGTATTGACAAATCCGAACACGGCCGATGTGTTCATTCCCTTTGAATTTACCCTGGGATTGTTGATAAAGGCAAAATAGGATCGGTATATGAGTGCGTAGGCATCAATCAAAAACAGCTTCTTCATGGGACAAAATTTATTTGAATCAAAGCTACTAAAAAGCGAAGAGCCGGCAACTTGATTTGCCGGCTCTTCGCTTTTATAAAGATCGCTTGCTAATTTTCACACTGGCAACTCTCCACGCATTTGAGGATACCGCTTAATCCTGAATGTTTCAGAAAATAGTAGGTATTTTTCCCGTCACGTGTTGAAGCCAGAACACCTTTTGATTTCAGGATTCCCAAATGGTGAGAGGTGGCAGATTGTTCGATGCCCAAACGTTCGTAAATTTCGGTCACTGTTAACTTCTGGTGGCCTTCCAAAAAACTGACGATGGTGATGCGCATCGGGTGAGCAATTGCCTTCAGCATCTCTGCGGCACTGGTCAGTTTTTCCAAAGTTTGTTCTGTTGTGTTCATGGCGTATACTGGATAGAATATGAGTAATTCAGAAATACAAATATATAGATAACATGGAGTTAATCAATGGAACGAATCGTTAAAAAGTTTAATTTAGAACAGATACAAACAATTCTGCCGTGGCTGAAAATTTGTTACTTTTGATGGCTGATACAGCTATTACTGCATGGCCTCAAAAAACGATATTATTGCTCCTGTCGAAGCTGAGTTGAACCATTTTGAACCCTATTTCAAAAAATCGACGAAGACCTCCATTCCCTTGCTGGATACTATTATGCATTACATCCTGCGAAGAAAAGGGAAACAGATGCGACCCATTCTGGTATTTCTGACGGCCAAATTAAATGGAACTTTCAACGAGCGCACCTACCACGCAGCACTTACCATTGAATTGCTCCATACTGCCACCCTGGTCCACGACGATGTGGTGGATGAATCCTACCAGCGGCGTGGCTTCCTATCGGTGAATGCCATCTGGAAAAATAAGATTGCTGTTCTGGTCGGAGATTTCATCCTTGCGAAGGGATTGTTGTGGTCGATCGAGCACAAGGATTACGACATCCTTCATTTCATCTCTGCTGCCGTCAGGGAGATGAGCGAAGGGGAGATTCTGCAAATTCAAAAAGCCAGGAAACTGGACATCACGGAGGAGGTCTATTTTGAGATCATCCGCAAGAAAACCGCTTCCCTGATGGCGACAAGTGCTGCCGTTGGAACCTGCTCGGTAACGGAGGATGAGAAGGTCATCGAACGGATGAGACTGTTTGGAGAGTATGCCGGAATTGCCTTTCAAATCAAGGACGATCTCTTCGATTTTCAAAAATCAAATCTGCTTGGAAAACCTACCGGGAATGACCTTCACGAAAAGAAGATCACCCTGCCCCTAATTTATGCCCTCAACCAGGGGAGTTCTGCCGAGAAAAGATCGATGCTCAACATCGTTCGCAAGAAGAACAAAACCACCGCAGATATCACGGAAGTGTCAAAATACATCGCCGCAAAGGGGGGATTCGACTATGCCGAAAAAGTGATGCAGTCGTACCACCAAAAGGCACTCGATCAATTAACTTCCTACCCCGATTCAGAATACAAGCGTGCCTTAATCGCCTTTGTAGGATACATTACGACAAGAGAGAGTTAGGAAAAAGTGACTAAAGTTATTGTGGCTTGACGGAATGCAGAAAAGGCAGAAATAGGATCCTGCCTTCTTCATGAATGAATTCCATAGCTACCTCTTCTTGCTGAAATTGACAATCAAAAAATAGACGATAAATCCAAGCGAGATGGAGACCAATTCGATGCCAAACGGCAACATGCTTTCGCGCATAAAATCACGGTAGGCATCTTCGTTTCCCATCCCCGGACTCATCTGGTGAATCAAAATAAATCCAAGGCCCGCAAAAAAGGCAACGAGTCCCCACTTAAGCGAAGGATATTTATTTGCTTCCTGACTTTCGCCGATGGAAGAGGCAATCTTTTGTTCCAGGATTCCTGCATTGTCAAAATGTCCGGCTTTAATAATTTTCCGGCGCAACAAGAAATCGGTAAAATTTTTGATGATCTGATAAAAGGCGGAAAACACCACTGCCGCCATCAATACGTCTGTCATAATTTCCAGTTTTTAATGTTTGTAATCATGTGACAAGATCAACTTTCAAAATGTTGCAGCTCTTTCCAATTTTTTTTAAATAAATTGAGGGTGGTTTCTGCAACATTTAGCAACAACCTGTGTCCAATGGAGGTATGAACGATACCGAACTGATCAACCAGATATTAAACGGAAATCGCAATGCGTTTACCTATCTGGTAAACCGTTACCAGAAACTGGTTGTTCACATTGCCGGAAGGATCGTACAGCGCCAGGAGATCCTGGAAGATGTATGTCAGGAGGTGTTCCTCAAAGTTTATCAAAACCTGGGGAACTACCGAAACGAATGCAAACTGTCGACCTGGATCGCGACCATAGCCTATAACACAGGCATCAACTATTTGAGGAAAAACAAAAAATGGGAGGAAGTTCTGCCTGAAGATGCCACCATCCTGAAAAACCTGACGTGTGGCAGATCTGAAAACTTTGAAACCATCGACCTGCACCAGTATGTACGTGATCAAGTTGAAAAACTGCCCGTCCAGTACCGGACGGTACTGACCCTTTTTCACCTGGAGGAGTTTTCCTACCAGGAAATTGAACAAATCACAGGGATGCCGGAAGGGACTGTTAAGAGTTACCTTTTCAGGGCCCGGATGCTATTGAAGGAAAAATTAAAAGATATAGTAAACGATGACAGCCTAAGGCTGGTAAAGGAGATATCCCATGAATAACTATGAACTGACAGCGATTGTTGAAAAATCACTTGCCTCGGAACCGAACTACCGGTTGCCTCCGGATTTTGCCCGCAGGGTGACGGTTTCTGTGATCAGGCAGGGACAATGGAAGACAGACCTTCAGGAATACCTGTTGCTGACCTCCATCATGATTGGTATTCTGGTCGCGGCAACTGGTTCCTATTATCTGTTGGACAAATCGATCCTGATTCGTGCGGTCAGCTTTTTTGAATCCAACCGGACTCAGGTCGTCTGGGTGATTTTTCTGGCCAACTTCATCTTGTTTGCAGACAAGGTACTACTCCGCCTCCTGTTCAACCGATTAAAGAACAACTGAACAGTTAAACTATTTGGGGCACAACCAATATTATTCAACTTTTGCAATCATCACCACGTAGTTCTTGCCGTACTTTTTGGCACATTTAGGACAAGTGGTATACCAGGTGTAAATTTTGCTGCTGCCAAAATCCTTTTCTGCCAATACCAGCTTGAAATCGACCATCCATTTCCCAACGTCCCTAAAGGCTCCTTCATAGACCTTGCTGAAGAATTTTCCCCTGAAGATCACGTTTTCGAGGGCCCTTACCGGTTTATCCACGGAAATGAAAAGATCCATGTTCCATTTGGAGGTCTGGTCAGAGAGACAAATTCCTTCCGACCAATCGGCGCCGGCTCTTGAAATGATTTTGTCCAGCTTTTTCATCTTAAAGCCAAAGTTCATTGGCAGGTAGAAGAGGCAAAAAACGGAACTTTTGACAAATATTTTTTCGTTCCATTCAAAATTCATGTTTTCCCAGGGGATGGGATCGAATTTGGGGCAACAAACTGGTTCATTTGTTGTTTCCATGAGGTAATAATAAAAGTGACTAAAGTGAACTAAAGTGACTAAAGTGAACTAAAGTTGGGAACTCCTGTCAAATCAGGAAAGCAGCGAAAGTACTCCAGGCACTTTAGTCACTTCTTCTTACTTACCGACCATTTCAGTGGGTCGTCCACGGAGCGCACTCCAGGTATCATCGAGGGAGACCTGGGTAACGGGCCTTAGTTTTATCAAAGCAAGGCCAGCCCAGACCAGCTCTCTTTTCAAATCACTCTTAATCAGGCCTCCGCCTTTGGGATAACAAGCCCAGAAAAGTCCATCGTACCTGACGGCCTTTCCGGCCAGGATCAAAAGTGATTCCAATTCCGTACGGTTGACTCCAAAGACCTGGACAAAGTCATATTGACCCGCACTTTCTGTCTGAATTACCGTGTCAAAATCGAGGGTTGATAACAGTTTGTGATAACCGGAGGGAGCGTTCAGAATCAAAATTTTGTGCGCCTTATCCAACCGCAATTTTTTCAACACGAGGGGGTCGAAGTCTTTTCCCATCTCTGGATCCGCCATAATCATCCTAAAAATAGGAAATTTTTTCTTCCGTTATATCTGTCAGTAAATTGTTGGCCAGCCTACTGGCTCCGATTCTGAAAAGCCGGGGATTCATCCACTCATCGCCCAGAACCTCTCTGACGATGGTCAGGTAATAAAGGGCATCGGCACTTTCGACGATTCCACCCGCCGCCTTAAATCCTATTTTTCTCCCCGTTCTCTGGTAAAATTCACGGATGGCACTGCACATGACATAAGCCGCTTCCGGAGTCGCCGCTGGTTCCATCTTACCTGTAGAGGTTTTGATAAAATCGGCACCTGCCTGCATGGACAAGATGGAGGCCTTCCAAATATTTTCAGGGGTTTTAAGTGCACCTGTCTCGAGAATTACCTTGAGGTGTGCCTCTCCGCAACACCTCTTTATCCTTGAGATCTCGTGCATCATCTCGCTCGTATTTCCTTCGAAGAAGGTGCCAATCGAAATGACAATGTCAATTTCATTTGCTCCTGCAGAGACCGCCATGGTACTCTCCAATTCCTTCACCTCTATGAAAGTCATCGAGGAAGGGAACCCTCCGGCCACGGCCGCAATAGCCACTTTGGAGTCCTTCAAATTTTTTCGCACACTTTTTACCAGGGTAGGATAGACACAAATTGCAGCTACATTGGGAAGTTCAATAAAATGGCGGGGAAACAGAGAGACCTTCTCGGCCAGGATCCGTCCCTTCTCCTGCGTATCTTCAGCACTGAGGGTCGTCAAGTCGATGCAGGACAATGCCAGTTTCATCTCCTTTTTTGACAGGGATTCCCCCAGTTTGGCCCTGATGGCCTCCAGCCCGGTGGCAACTTCGCCGGGTTCAAAAATGCGATCGAAATTTTCAAAAATCCATTTCATCCTTTACTGATTTATTTCATTTTTAGTCAGAACGGAAACGCCCGCAACCAAAGGAGCTATTTCCCGCCAGAAGTTACTATAATAACAATTTTCAGAACTCTTTGTTCTTGGAATCCATGATGATTGTTACCGGGCCTTCGTTGATCAGGTCAACTTTCATCTCGGCTCCAAAAATACCGGTTTTCACCGCTCTCCCCAACTGATCAGACATTTTTGCAATGAAGGATTCGTACAATGGAATGGCCAACTCCGGAGGGGCTGCACGGATGTAGGAAGGGCGGTTTCCTTTTTTGGTGGCCGCCTGTAGTGTAAACTGGCTAACAAGCAAAATTTCGCCGTCAACTTCCCTGACGGAAAGATTCATCACTCCCAACTCGTCGTCAAAGATGCGCAAATTGGCGATTTTTGCACTCATCCAGTCCAGATCCTCCCGGGTATCACCGGGTTCGAATCCTGCCAGCACCATCAATCCCAAAAAAATGGAGGAAACCTCTGCTCCCTCAACGGAAACAGATGCCCTGGAAACCCGCTGAATGACGACACGCATAAAAGTTATTTTCGATGTTGGAGGACGAGAATTCAAAATTAGCGAATAAATATTTTCGGGATTTGAGAAATGGAACAATTCTTCAAATTAAGCTCCTCTCAACCAAAATCGAAAATTTTCCATTGCGGCACCCCTGATCAGATAACCATTTTGATTGTTTCCGCCAGCAGCCAATACCGGGCCAACTTACCTACAAACATGAACAGCATGCTCAATTTCGGGGAAATCCGGAAGAATCCCAGTCCGAGAATCAGTACATCACCGATGATGGGGACAAAGGAGAGAAGGGCCGCCACCGGACCATACCGCTGCAGTTTCGGATAGATGGCGTGAATTTTCTCCATTTTCACCTTGGCGTACTTCTCAATCCACTCCATTTTCCCCAGGTAACCCAGGTAGAAAATGGTGATTCCGCCAAGCATATTCCCGGCAGTGGCCACCGCAATACAGGAGAGGCTGTTTACACCAGCCAGCAGCAGCACCGACATCACTGCTTCTGAGTTAAACGGAAGGATGGACCCGGAAAGAAATCCGGCAAGAAAAAGGCCCCAAAGGCCGTATTGCTGAAGAAAATCTACCATGAAGAAGTGCCTAAAGTACTTAGAATACTTAGCGTACTTAGAGTGATTGGCATTCACCAGGGTGAATGATGTTACATATCCCATTGACTAAAAATTGCCCATGGGCTTAACTCTAAGTACTTGAAGTACTCCAAGTACTCTAAGTACTTTCAGATCCAGCAAGTTTTGCTGTTAGGATAAAGCCGCAACCGCCGATCCAATCATGTTGGCATTCGGAATTTCCTTGATCTTCACCTTTACATCGCCCAATTCCAATTCGGCTAAAATATCTTTCAGGTATTTGGAGACCAGTTTGTTGTACTCCTTGCAGCTCTTCACCTTGCTCCAGAACAAACTACCTTCTGCCGTCAGACAAACTTTTTTGATGTTGGCATCGTGGGCAACCATCACCGCACACAATCCGGCCAGGGAAGCAGCCACCAGTTTGGCTGAACGCTTGTAGATCCGGCGTGCCGCATTGACATGTTTCTTTTTGTGTTTATCCGGTTTATTGATCAAATCTGTCAAGGACTTGGCATCGAATTTTTCATCGAAACCATCCTCGGGAAAGAGTGTTGTGAAAATTTTTCCGAGATACATTCCGGATACGGCTTTCTCAAAACGCTGGGCATTCTGTGTGCCAGACGCGACATCCACCTGATCATCAATGGCGGTGAGGTGCAAAGGCCTGTAATTGCCAGACTCCAGATTGATGGGAGTAAGTCCCGTCCAGTTCAACCCGGCATCCAGTTTCCCAATCTTGTCAGAATGAATAAAGGTAGCCATGTTGGTACCTGTCCCTACAATCAGTCCAATGTATGCGTCGAAAGAGCTGTCGGAAAGTCCGGCGAAAAGGCTGGCAACGGTATCGTTGATTACTTTAACCGCTGTGAATTCTGCCTCACCCTTGGAATTCAGAAATTCTTTCAATGGTTTGCCGATCGGCTGATCGATCATCTCCGGAATGTCTACCCCCTTGGTCCATCGAAGCAGTTTGGCATCCCCGTCAGGCAGACACTCTGCAGGATAGGAGAAACAATAGCCAATGGGTGACTTATCCGGCATTTTAAGATCTTTGAGAAAGGAGGCTTGTTCGGCATAGAGATCCTCTGCGGTAAAACCCTTTGTCTTCATGATGCTGAGATCCTTGCTCCAGCCATTCGGAGGATAAATTTCCGTCTTTCCATCCTTGAAACTAACCACTGCTGCCCTGTAATTGGTTCCGCCAAGGTCCAGTACAGTTGCCTGACCTTCAACGCCAAGTGTTTTTGGTTTGATGTAGGTTGGAATGCACTGAATTTCCGTACTGGGATTGTTCAGCCCATTCTCTACTTTTTGCTGCAGATCCTGCGCAATCTCTTTCAGCTGTGCCGTTGACAATTTGAAAATATTCTCCTTCATGGTATTAATGTTGTTTGGTAAAAATTATTGAAAGAAACCGGAAGAAACAGCTATTACTGATTGAAGACCGATTCCAAAGTTAATTCTGATCTTTACCAAAAGTAGAATTTTATTTTTTCTAAAATGGCCGGTTAATCTTTTTTAACTGCCCCGAAACAGAAAAAAATGAAGAAGCCGCCGATTTTGCCTATTTTTGCCTAAAATTAAGTCTATCAAGATGGAACAATTTACAACCCGGCAGAACAAGATTGGCCGGCTCATACAAAAAGAGTTGAGTGAATTTCTGCGGCGCGACACACACACGCTGGCCAAAGGCAAGATGATATCGGTCACGGCCGTCCGGGTAACGAGAGATATGTCGCTGGCCAGATGCTACCTGAGCATCTTTCCGTCTGAAGGATCGGCAGCCGTACTTGCCGAAATCAAGTTGCACAAGAGTCACCTTCGCGGAGAACTGGGGCAGGCGGTTCGTTTTCAGTTGCGCCACGTTCCGGAACTGGAATTCTTCATCGACGATAGTCTCGATTACATCGAAAAAATTGACAACCTGCTGAAATAAAAACCTGGCTGTTTATGCAATACGATCCGATCAAACGCCAGCTGGGCAACCTCTTCAACCGCTCCACCTTCCTACGCAGGACATTTTACCATCTGCTCGACTTGCTGCTGCTCCGTTCGTGGCACGTACGGAAAGCGCTCAGGAGATTCAGACAGGATCATCCGGTCGCTAACTTTCAGATTCTTGATGCCGGATCCGGATTTGGACAATATTGCTACTACCTCTCCAAACTACTTCCTGGTGCGAAAATATTGGGCGTCGATGTTAAACAGGAGCAGATGGACGACTGCAACCTCTTTTTTCAAAAGATAGGGAAAGCAGAAAACGTCTCTTTCAAAGTAGCCGATCTGACGCAATACAAGAGTGCCGGCAGTTACCTGCTAATCCTATCCGTCGATGTGATGGAACACATCCTGGAGGACGAGCAGGTATTTGCCAACTTCAGCGCTTCGTTGCAATCCGGTGGAATGCTGCTGATTTCGACCCCCTCAGACCAGGGGGGCTCCGATACCGACCACCACGAGGAGGCAGGAGTACATGGTTTCATCGAGGAGCACGTCAGGGATGGTTACAACAAGGAGGAGCTGACGGCCAAACTTCTCAAAGCCGGATTCTCTAAGGTGGAGGTCGCTTATACTTATGGGAAATATGGCTCAGCAGCCTGGAAGTTGTCGATGAAATATCCCATCCAGCTGCTCGGAATCTCCCGCATCTTCTACCTGCTTCTTCCGTTTTACTATTTGGTTCTCTTTCCATTTTGTGCCCTGCTGAATTATCTGGATGTTAATCGGAACAACGAATCCGGAACGGGCTTGCTGGTGACTGCCATCAAATAATTGAAAAATCGGCCAAATCCGTTAAGTCTGTACCAAACTATGTTTAACAATACAAGGAAAGCACAAGCGAGATTAACTGCCTCTTTTGGTAAAATGAAGGAAGATGCATTTGCCTTCGATTTTATTGAGAGGTACTTTAAAAAGAAGGACAAATCCGGCTCATTCCATTTCTTGTCTGAAAAATCCTGTAATGACCTCGATTTCAAGGAGCTTTTTATGTACGTCGACAGAACCACTTCGAGAGTTGGTCAGCAGTATTTATACGACAGGCTGAGAACGGTTCCAAAAAGCGGAGACGAATTGTCCAGCCAGGAGCAGCTTGTCAATAAAATTGGCAATGATCCTGAATTGCGGGTAAATCTTCAACTGCAGCTGGAAAAACTGGGCACTGACGAGGCCTACTACATCACCTCCCTGTTTCACGAAACGTACATTGAGGAACCAAAGTGGTTTTTTGTTACACGGCTGCTATCCTTTACCAACCTTTTATCGCTGGTATTGCTTCCTTTTAATCCACAGCTGATTTTTGTCCTGACGGGAGTTTTTATCCTGAATGCAGGAATTCACTTTTGGAACAAACGTAATCTCTATCAATATCTTGCCTCCATTCCTCAGTTGCTAAGGCTAAATGATGTGGCAAAAGCCTTGCTGAAAAGTGAAATTTTCCTTGAGAAAAAGAGGGATTTGGACGAATCCATTGCTACGATCGACAAGGTGAGAAATAAAATGTCGTTTTTCAAACTTACGTCCAAACTCGAAAGCGATGTGGAAATTATCTTTTGGGCAGTCCTGGAGTTCTTCAAAATTCTTTTTCTACTGGAACCACTTTTTTTGTTTGGGATATTGAAGCAATTGGATACCAAAAGGAAGGAAATCGAAGAAATATTTTCATTTGTAGGTTATGCAGATTTTCTGATTTCCATCGCCTCCCTGAGAAAAGGCCTCGATCAATATTGCATTCCGGAAATTACCAATTCAAATAAAACACTGGAAGCAACAGCTATTTACCACCCTTTCATTGTCAATTGTGTGGCGAACTCAATTCAGGTGAAAGAGAAATCCATTCTGCTGACAGGATCCAATATGTCTGGCAAAACCTCCTTCATCCGCACCATTGGGATAAATGTCATTACCGGTTTGTCCTTGAATACCTGCTTCGCGGAGAATTTATCTTTGCCAAGAACCTGCATTTTTTCGGCCATAAGAATCAGTGATGATCTGATGAATGATAAGAGTTATTACTTTGAAGAGGTGTTGACCATCAAGGAGATGATTGACCACGGAAGAAGTGGTAAACCCAATTTGTTTTTGCTGGACGAGATTTTCAAGGGGACCAATACGGTCGAACGTATTTCTGCAGGCAAGGCTGTCTTGTCTTATTTGGCGAAGTCAGATAACATTGTGTTCGTCTCCACGCACGACATTGAATTGGCCGATTTGTTGAAGGAGGAGTACGTATTGTACCATTTCAGCGAAAAAATAGACCAGAAGTCGATTGATTTTGATTTCAAATTAAAAGAGGGAAAACTCAGGAACAGAAATGCCATCAGGATCCTTCAAATAAATGATTATCCGGATGAAATAATCGGTGAAGCAATAGAGATATCAAAAGAATTAGATAATATTACGAAGTAAAACTGTTGGTACCCATTTGTATGGCCTTCTTCTGGTCAGATGAAATTTTACCAAAACGTTTTCGCATAGTTTAACCATTCCTCCTTTGAACTTCTCCTTCTACATAGCCCGCCGTTACCTCTTCTCCCGCAAGAAGACCAACCTGATCAACCTGATCTCGGCCATCTCCGTGGGAGGACTTGTCGTGGGAACCATGGGGCTGATCATCGGATTATCTGGGTTCAATGGCTTCGATTCGCTGATCAAATCGCTCTTCTCCTCCTTCGATCCGGAAATCAGCATCACCGTGAAGGAGGGAAAGATGTTTTCTGCCACCGGCCCCACTTTCGACGAGTTACGCCGGATGCCTGCCGTGGCCAATTATGCGGAGATTATGGAAGACAATGCCTTGCTTCGTTACAAGGACCGCCAGATTTTTGCCACCATCAAGGGGGTCAGCGAAGCCTACCTTCAGTTTTCGGGCATCGACTCCATGCTGACGGAAGGTGAATTCAAGCTGAAAGATGCCTCCAACAACTATGCCGTACTCGGAGAAGGCATTGCCTACAACCTGGCGGTCGGTATCCACCAGATGGAGCCCATCAGCGTGTATGCACCCAGGAAAGGACGGGAGAGTTCGCTTTTACCTACCGGGAGTTTCAACCAGCGACTGATCTATCCGTCGGGAATTTTTTCCATCCAGCAGGAGATTGACACCAAGTACATCGTGGTGCCCATCGGCTTTGCCAGAGAGATCTTTGAGCAACCGGACAAAGTAAGCGCCATCGAGTTGAAGTTGAAAGAAGGGAGTTCCCCAAAAGCAGCCATTGCAGCTATATCGGCCTTGCTTGGAAAGAATTTTGAAGTCAGGGATCGGTACCAGCAGCACGATTACCTTTACAAAACCATGCTCAGCGAAAAATATGCCACCTACCTGATTCTGGTCCTAATTCTGGTCATTGCCTCTTTCAACATTGTTGGCTCCCTCACCATGCTGATCCTCGACAAGAAAGAGGACATTGCGATTTTGCAAAGCATGGGGGCCGACAAGCACACCATTCGGAACATCTTTCTGTTTGAGGGATGGCTCATCTCCATGCTGGGAGCCGTTCTTGGAACTGTGGCCGGACTTGCCATCTGTCAGGCACAGATCTCCTTCGGACTGGTCAAACTCTCTGAAAAGGCCTCCTCTTTCATTATCGATGCCTATCCAATGAAAATTGTTGCCTCGGATGTGTTGCTCATTGTCGTATCCGTTTCCCTCATCGGATTCCTGGCAGCCTGGTACCCGGTACGATTCATCTCCGATAAATTATTCAGTGACGAAAATCACTGATCCAGAACCCATCCGAATGACAACGGATTTGAATATTATTTATCTTTACACCATGATTCATCGGGAAGAAGAAAGAAGCAACTATTTGGGAACCCTGTTTTTTGCGGTTCTGTGCTTCTTGTTGTTCCTCTCCTTCTCCACCATCTCAAGGGATTCATCCCCTTCGTCTCCTTCACACTTGAGAAGCGAGATAACATTATCGTCCTCCAGGGCGGTCGTGTCTGCCTCCATTCAACTCCCGGAACTGCAAAGCAGCAGTCAGTCGTTGCGCTATGCGACCCATTTGACACTCTTTCGTGAAACCTTCCGGTTGTTTGCTGCGGAACGTGCAAACACGCAAAGTTTATCCCTCCTTGAAAAAAGGGAGCTATGGATCAAACCACTGCTCATCTCAGGATATTTTGCTCTCCGACTTCCTCCTCCCGGTAAGGAGGAACCCGCGATTTTAGGTTAAACCGCCCAGCTATTTTTATTTCCTTCTCCTTCCAATTAATGGATGGAGGCTGTTTATTTTAACTTAAAATCATTGAATCATGAAAATCATATTGTACTCTTTCATCGCAATTTTTGTATTCGGGATCCTACGTCCGGCATTCACCACCAAGACACCCAAACAGAACACCATTCTTCTTCAGGCCACAGATAGCAACCCATCGGCTCAACAACTTGAGAAGTCAGTCAAAATCATTTCAGGCAGATTGGCCGATTTCAGTTCAGAAAAATTTGAAGTGACGGTCGTTCCCGGGAAAAACCAGATCCGCGTCAGCGCCTCCAATATCACTGATTTGGAAACGGTTGAGGGCCTTCTTACTCCAAAAGGGGAAATGGCTTTTTACGAGACCCTTGATCGTCCCGGATGGATGGAATTGCTTAAGGGAGACTCAACCCTGTTTTCCTTTTTCGAAAAGCAAATTAACCATCGCGGTGATGCAAGATTAGGTTGCATCTCAGAAACGGGCATAGCGGAAGTAAACGGTTATTTGGAGAAACGTGGCCCAATCAGCGGTTGCAGACTGGTGTGGGATCGGCAGGATCCTTCCAGCAACTGCCTGTATGCCCTTAAGGTAAATGGAGAGAAGGGCGCTGTTGTTGCCAGTTCGGAAATCGAAAGCGTAAAATACAACCAGGATAAAGCTGCCCGATACAACGAGATATTGGTTAAACTGAAACCCTCGGCAATAACTTTGTGGGAAGAGGTAACCAGGCGCAATATTGACCATTCGATTGCCATTGTTCTCGACAACAAGGTTTTGGCTGCTCCGGTCGTGCGGTCCGTGATCAGCGGAGGCAATTGCATGATCACAGGCAATTACACACCAAATGAGGCCAGATTAATCGCCGTTGTGGGCAACAACGGGGAGTTGCCACTGAATTTCAGTGTTGTCAAGTAATCGTTTTTAAGGTGCTATTAATCATTGATTTAGATGGATTCACCGGGTGACTCAGAGTCACCCGGTGAATCATCAATTCCCATGATCCACAAAATCTGTAACAACTTTTATAAATCACAATAAATCTGTATTTTACGTCCTTATAAAGTTGAATCTGAAACTTGCGATTGCATCAATCTCAATGGAGAAAATGTACATGCGAACCCTTTATGCGTCGTTCTTGATCCTCTCCTTAATTTTCCTTGGCGGGTGCAAAGGGAAGGGGGTCGATCCACTTGATGGAATGGTTATTACGATGGATGCACCTTACCTTCAATGTTCTGATATCGCTCAATTCCAGAAGGATTCAGCGCTGTAGGCAATGCTCCGTGGGGTATCATCCACAATGGGATAGACTTTTTTCCTGCAGAAAACCTTACTACCTTCCGTTCCGTGTCGGCTGGTGTCGTTTCAGATATTAGCATGTGGAAAAACGAAATCTCCCTGAAATGGCAGGTAAATGTTCGTGTCAGATTCAATTCCACCTATACGCTGGAATACATTTTTGAAACCTTCTCATCCATTCAGGCAGATGGACAGGCCCAACTCTCTTATCTGAATATTTCGGTTGGAAAAACACTTGCTGCCGGCGATCCCATTGGCAACCTTTTCACGGCCGGATCTGGTTCACATCTTCATCTTATGTTATGGAAGGATGGCATCGCTACATGTCCGGATGGTTATTTTTCACAAGAGGCCCGAAGTTCGGTTCTGAATCTGATCCATCTGACCTATCCAAATTGTGCTCTTTGCT
Source organism: uncultured Bacteroidia bacterium (assembly GCA_903854235.1). Classification (GTDB taxonomy): domain Bacteria; phylum Bacteroidota; class Bacteroidia; order Bacteroidales; family Prolixibacteraceae; genus CAINVV01. The sequence continues at coordinate 22,981 of CAINVV010000218.1, forward strand.
ATTGATCAGTTTGTCAGGAACGGGCTATTTTGCCAACACATTCAATTCCAACTTTTGTACCCCCTCACCGGGTGACTCAGAGTTACCCGGTGAGTTTGTTCCACAGTTTGCCGGAAGCATATATTTTCTTACTTTTCACAAGTTAACCACGCTTATTCTTTCCTTATGAACAGACGACTTGCCTTGTGGTCCATTACCGTTGGTTTGGGCGGATTCCTCTTCGGACTCGACGTTGCTGTCATCTCCGGCGCAGAACAGGCCATCCAGCGTTTGTGGGGTCTCAGTGACTGGCTGCACGGAACTGCAATTGCGATGGCACTTTATGGAACTGCATTTGGGGCTGCCCTGGGGAACATCCCTGCCAACAGGATCGGTCGGAAGAAGACCCTGATCTGGATCGGTGTGCTCTTTTTCATTACATCGATAGGTGCAGCATTGTCTACGAATGTTTACTTCTTCATGTTTTTCAGGTTTCTGAGTGGATTGAGTATTGGGGCCTCCTCGGTGGTGGCACCCGTCTATATATCCGAAATTGCCCCTCCCAAATACCGTGGACGGATGGTGATCTCCTTCCAGTTGAATGTGGTGACGGGCATCCTGATTGCCTATTTTTCCAATTATCTTTTGCAGGGCATAGGAGGTGCCAACGACTGGCGCTGGATGTTGGGTGTCGTTGCCCTGCCCTCTCTTGTTTTTTCAACCCTGATGCTTTTTACGCCGGAAACGCCCAGATGGCTGGTACTCTACAAAAAAGACGATGAAGCGGCCAAAAAGGTTCTGGCCCTGACCGGGGAGGCATCCGACCATCTGATCGATGAGATCAAAGCCTCTGTTTCCACGGTAAAGGAAGCCCTTTTCAGCCGAAAATTCCTGAGACCCCTGGTACTGGCATTTCTTATCGCCTTCTTCAACCAGCTTTCCGGCATCAACGCGATCATCTATTTTGCCCCCAAAGTTTTCGAGATGGCTGGAATCGCCAGAAATGGCGCCCTCCTTTCAACGGTAGGAATCGGAGTTGTCAATCTGCTGTTTACCCTCACTGGCTGGTACCTGATTGATCGTTTTGGCCGCCGCACCCTGATGTTCATTGGATCCTTCGGGTATATTCTTTCACTGACCATGATCGCGGCCTCTTTCAATGGAACCGACCACAGCCCTATCGTTTATTATGTATTTCTCTTCATTGCCTCCCACGCCATCGGTCAGGGAGCAGTCATCTGGGTCTTTCTTTCAGAGCTTTTCCCCAATTCCGTCCGTGCAAGCGGTACCTCGTTCGGTTCGCTGACCCATTGGGTCTTTGCCGCACTGGTTGCCCAGGTATTTCCCTATTTCGCCACCCATGTGCCCGGTGCGGTTATCTTTGGATTCTTCGCCTTTATGATGGTGCTTCAGTTGCTATATGTCTGGAAAATGATGCCGGAAACCAAGGGAATTGCCCTGGAGGATATGGGAGGCAATGTAGTATTGCACTAATAGCTATTTTAGTAACTTGAGGAATTATTTCTAATACCTGAATTTCGTGGCAAAACTGTTCAAGGGTCTTTACTTCCAGGTTATTGTTGCCATCCTGTTGGGTGTGCTTCTTGGCGTTTTTCAGCCCGGCCTTGCCGAGACCATGAAACCCTTGGGCGACGGTTTCATCAAACTGGTGAAGATGATGATTGCTCCCATCATTTTCGCCACCGTTGTAACTGGTATCGCAGGAATGCAGGATACCAAAAAAGTAGGAAGGGTCGGAATTAAGGCGATCCTCTATTTTGAAATCATCTCTACTCTTGCTTTGATCATTGGCCTGATCATTGTCAATTTATTTCAGCCAGGGGCAGGGATGCACATCGACCCTTCTACCCTGGACCAGTCGGCCGTGGCGAAATTCGTCAAGCCGGCACAAGGGCACGGGGTGGTAGATTTTTTCATGAACATCATTCCCGAAAATATTATCAGCGCACTTTCGGAAGGCAATATTCTTCAGGTGCTGCTCTTTTCAGTGCTGTTTGGATTTGCACTCTCCAACGTAGGAGAGAAGGCTGCTCCGTTTTTGAGAGGGATCAAATCACTGGAATCCGGACTTTTCGGCGTGATCAAAATCATCATGAAGGTTGCCCCGATCGGGGCATTTGGGGCCATGAGCTTCACCATTGGGAAATATGGACTTGGATCACTGGCATCGCTCGGCCAGCTTATGCTCTCCTTCTATACTACCTGCATTATCTTTATCGTTGTGGTTTTGGGATCTGTGATGAAATTCACCGGATACAATCTTTTTCGCCTATTGAAATTTATCAAGGAGGAGATTTTAATCGTTCTGGGAACCTCCTCTTCTGAAGCAGCCCTTCCGGGACTCATGGAAAAAATGGAAAAGATTGGCTGTTCCCGCTCGGTCGTGGGACTGGTTGTTCCTACTGGCTATTCCTTCAATCTCGATGGAACTTCCATCTACCTGACCATGGCAGCAGTGTTTTTAGCTCAGGCCACAGGAACTCCGCTTGATCTGTCGCATCAGGTAACATTACTACTGGTACTGCTGATTACTTCGAAAGGTGCGGCAGGTGTCACTGGCAGTGGATTTATCACCCTGGCTGCCGTGCTACCCGTGGCTGGAACGGTTCCGGTAGCCTCCCTGGCCCTGATTTTGGGCATCGACCGGTTTATGAGCGAGGCGCGTGCCATTACCAACCTGATTGGGAATGCCGTGGCAACGGTGGTGGTGGCAAAGTGGGAAAAGGAGATTGATCCGGTCACTGCCAGGAAGACGATTGGGTGAACGCAAAAAAAATGGATATTGGATTTTTCTTCTCACCGGGTGACTCAGAGTCACCCGGTGAGGAGAATTTTTCAGCGATGAGATGCCATCATCCCAGTCCCCACTCGTCCAAGTCCTTTAACCTTCCGCTCCTTCTATTTGATCTCTGCCCCATTGTCAATTTCCTCTCCCGGTACGACAAAGACCAACTTTCCATCTTTGCCCTCTGCCATCAGGATCATCCCTTGCGATTCAATTCCCTTGAGATTCTTGGGGGCCAGGTTGACCAGGACGGAGACCCGCTGGCCAATAATCTGCTCTGGTTCGTAATGCTCCGCGATACCAGAAACCACTGTCCGCTTGTCAATTCCAGTTTGGATGGTCAGCTTCATTAATTTCTTGGTTTTTGCCACCTTTTCGGCTGCGAGGATGGTTCCGGTGCGGATATCCATTTTCGCAAAGTCGTCGTATTCGATGTGCGGTTTGGCAGGGGCCACAATGGCCTGTTCCTGCTCATTTGATTTTTTGGTGGCGAGCAGCTTGTCTACCTGACGCTGGATGGCATCGTCCTCAATTTTTTCGAAGAGCAGTTCGGGGGCATTCACCCGATCACCTTCCTTCAATAAATTTCTGCTTCCGAGATTTCCCCAGGACTGTTTCTCCAGGTTCAGGAAGGAGCGTAGCTTGTTCATGGTGAAAGGAAGAAAAGGTTCAAATGCGATGGTAAGATTGGCCGTAATCTGCAAACAAATGTGGAGGACGGTTTTTACCCTTTCCGGATTGGTTTTGACCAGAATCCAGGGCTCCATGTCGGCAAGGTATTTATTCCCCCAGACGGGCCATCTCCATGGCCAGTTTCAAGGCCTCCCGAAAGTGGAAGGTATCCAGGGCCTTCTCGATGTCAGATTTTAATTGAAGGAGAGTTGCCAGAGCCTCTTCATCCCGGAGTTCAAGATTCCCGGCAATGGGAATTACTCCCTCGTAATATTTGTTGGTGAGAACCAGCACCCTATTGACAAAATTACCCAGAATTGCCACCAGTTCGCTGTTGTTCCGGGCCTGAAAATCTTTCCAGGTAAAGTCGTTGTCTTTCGTTTCAGGAGCATTGGCGGTCAGTGTATATTTGAGCACATCTTCCTTGCCGGGAAACTCCACCAGGTATTCGTGCAGCCAAACCGCCCAGTTGCGGGAGGTGGAGATTTTATCCCCTTCGAGGTTGAGAAATTCGTTGGCAGGGACGTTGTCGGGCAGGATATAGGATCCTTCAGCCTTTAAAATAACGGGAAATATGATGCAATGAAAAACGATGTTGTCCTTACCAATAAAGTGAAGCATTCTCGTTTCAGGATCTTTCCAGTATTTTTCCCAGTCGGGAGTAAGCTCTTTGGTAGCTGAAATGTAGCCAATGGGGGCATCGAACCAAACATAGAGGACTTTTCCCTCTGCACCCTCCACGGGAACCGGAATACCCCAGTCTAGATCTCTTGTCACGGCCCGGGGATTTAGTCCACCGTCGATCCACGACTTACACTGACCGTAGACATTGGGTTTCCACTCTTTGTGACCCTCCAGGATCCACTCCTTCAACCAGGGTTCGTATTGATCGAGTGGAAGAAACCAGTGCCTGGTCTCCTTCATCACCGGCACATTGCCACTGAGCATCGATTTGGGATTGATCAGGTCCGTGGCGTTGAGCGAAGTGCCGCAACTTTCACACTGGTCACCATAGGCTTTTTCGAAACCACACTTTGGACAAGTCCCTGTGATGTATCTGTCTGCCAGAAACTGATTGGCCTCCACATCATAAAACTGCTCGGAAGTTTGCTCGATGAAACCTCCCTTGTCGTAGATGGTTTTAAAAATTTCGGACGCAGTTTCGTGGTGAATCCTGGCACTGGTGCGGGAATAGACGTCGAAGGAGATGCCAAATTTTTCAAACGATTCCTTGATCATTTCGTGGTACTTGTCAACGATCGCCTGGGGAGTTGTTCCCTCCTTTTTTGCCTTGATCGTGATCGGGACACCGTGTTCATCGGAGCCTCCGATGAAGAGAACATCCTCCCCCTTCAGTCGGAGGTAACGGGCATAAATATCGGCAGGTACGTATACTCCGGCCAGATGCCCGATGTGGACAGGGCCATTTGCATAGGGCAAAGCGGAGGTGATCAGGGTTCTCTTAAATTCGCTCATTTGTTGGTAGATCTATTTCTATGCGCTGATAGCCATTCATGGGGTCGGACAAAACGCAAAGAGGTCAGGCATAATAATCCATCTTTACGTCCAGAAAAATAAAGGAGCAACACCTGATAAAAAAATGCCGCTGCCATTGGATGAAGTTAGTCTTCCTTCCCGGAAAACTACTTTCAGGTCGCAAAGATAGAAAATCGGGTTCACTTACCGAAGGAGAACAGATTAAAAGGTGAGGACTCTGTCGCTGTCTGCCACCCATTCAGCCAAAAAACTCATGGTCGATTTGTTGGCTCCAGCGAAGTAGGGTTGGTTCTTGTAAATGCCGCAACGGGACATACAGGTGCCACAAACTTCCACCTTAACATCTTTTGCTATCAGTTCCCGTAGCATTTGTGACAAATCCTGATCATAACCTTCTGGCTTTTTACAAGCCTCTCTGGCCAGGTCTACTGCATCGTTCATCAGAAAGATCCTTACGATAGAACCTCTTTTTACCAGGGCTTCGGCAAGCCGGAGTCCATTCCAGGTTACATCCGTTGAGTCGTATGGCTCCCGATTCAAAATGATCAAAAATTTTTGCATGGTTGTCGTGGTTTGGTTCAACACTGAGCAGCTATCAGTTTGGTTAAAAAATGATCTTCCCAAACGATTAGTTACGAATTTACTAATTTGTTTGCATCCTTTGAAAAGTATTTCAGGAAAAGAAGAGAGCGAAGGGTTTCAGATCAATTAAATCGGACTTGATTCAAACACATCTTCGCATGATTATGTTGCCTGACAGACTATTCATATCAGATTCTTCATCAAAAGCGAAGTCAGTGATCTTCATCAGGAGTGTTCCTTCTTGAGGGAAGCATTGAACCTAAAAAATATTTTCAACAAGGCATATAGCCTCGTTTGCATTGATTTCCCCAAATGAAACAGGTATTAATAGCGGAAAAACCTTCCAGATGAAATAATAAAAGGTAAAAGTACTAGTCCTTTTTGAAGCTTTTAAAGGCCATTTCTGTCGCATTAGCCATGCGAATTGTAAAAACAATCATAATTATTAAACTTTTTAGTTCCCTTTTTGTTTTACCTGCAGATAACCTATCTAAACAATTGTGTATAACCTAACAAATAAGGCAAAGGAGTGCCTAACCGAAATCAAGAATTAGTCCACAGTTTGGATTTAACATGCAAAGCAAAATAGCCTAACCCAGGTGCGCTGCATAGCAACCCGCATTGATTTTTCATTATCAGATAATGGAGGCGATGATTATTATGCATAATATTATTCACAGAGATTGCCAGAGACCAACCTAATTTAGCTGATTATCAGCTTAAAAAAAATTCAGTTCCTAGTTTTGCTGTGAAGATGATCCCAGTTTCAGTTGAACTGCCTTTTGCAGGTGGGTTCTTGTGTGCAAAAAACTATAAATAATCATGAAAAAAATAACTCTAATTCTTCTGTCCCTTGTAATAATGGCAGGGTTTTCGGTTGAAGTGAAGGCGCAAACATCTGCCTCGGTGCCTGCCACCCATGCCGGAGCAGTTTTGATGGTGGCAATGGGTCTTACCCAGACCGCACCGCTTCATTTTGGATCAAGTGCCCTGACCACGACAGCCGGAGGAACCATCGTTCTGCCAGCCAATTCAACCACTCGTACCTACACAGGCGGAGTGGCTACTTCGGCTGCAACACCCGTGGCCACCAATGCTGCCTACAATGTGACTGGTACCATGAACGAAACGTATGCCATCACCTTACCCACCACGGTTACGGTAACAAATACGCAAGCATCAACAGGTGTATATCAAATGGATATAACACTGATGAATGCCTATGTCGCCAGTAAATCTGCAGTATCCTCAACAGGTACGCTTTCCGGTTCAGGAACAGATAGTTTCACTCTGGGTGGCACGCTAACCGTAAAAGCCAATCAGCTTGGTGGCATTTATGACGCGACATTTGGGGTATCCGTTGATTACAACTAATTCCGAATCAAAAAGGGGGAAGTCAGAACATCTGGCTTTACCCCTTTTTTAATATTCTGTTTGCGGCACCGCATCCAAAATTTTTGAGTTCTACATTGCCGCTTTCAGCAGAGGAAGCGAAATGGAAGGCCAAAGCTTGGCCCCGTTGCAACTGGAAGATATGTTGTTTTCAAATGGCAGAATGGGACTCCCTTGCCCAAGCTCTTGCCAAAAGGTATCCAGCATGCAATTTCATTTCCCATTGTCACAGACCCAAACGAAAGACCAACCCTATGCAATTCAAGAAAATATTCATTACCGTGATTTTTCTGGGAAGATTGAGTTTCGACACTTTGGCCCAGGGAGATTTGATCATCACTCCTAACCGGGTGGTTTTCGAAGGCAGAAAGCTAAAAGAGGAGTTGAATCTGGTGAATACCGGCAAGGGAATAGCTACCTATTCCGTTTCATTTGTGCAACGAAGAATGCACGAAGATGGTAGTTTTGAAATGATTCAGGTACCTGATTCCGGACAAATGTTTGCTGATCCCTATCTGCGTATCTATCCGCGTCAGGTAACACTTGAACCAGGTGAACCGCAGGTTATCATGCTCCAGTGTCGCAGGAAGCCCGGCATGAAGGACGGCGAATACCGTTCACATCTCTATTTCCGGTCCGAAAAGAAATATACGCCGCTTGGCTTCAAAGACTCTGAACCTGATCCCAAGTCAGTGAGTGTGCAGCTTACGCCCATTTATGGCATGAGCATTCCGGTGATTGTGCGCTCGGGAGAGGTTCATGCAACAGTTTCATTGAGCGATTTAAAACTGGAGACCGATAAAACGGGTCAGGTAAATCTAACTGCGGTGCTGAACAGGAAAGGGACTATTTCAGTATATGGAAACCTAAAGGCCGAATTTCTGCCTGCGCACGGGAAACCCATTTCGGTGGGAATGGCAAATGGTGTGGCTGTTTATACCAATCTGTATAAAAGACACATAACTATCAAACTAAATAATTTGGCAGGTATCAGCCTCACTTCCGGAAAGCTGAAATTAAGCTATACAAGTCGTGCGGATGAGCAATACGTCGTCTATGCAGATGCAGAACTAAACCTACAATAGGTAGCAGAAAGATTGGTTATCAACTTTCCCTATCAAAGACCGGGTCATGAAAAAAGTGTTTTCCATAAGTGGTTTACCGAAATTGCTGGTTCTTGCGGCTATTTTCTGTGCAAGTGTTACTAGTGCTCAGCCTGTCTTGCCACAAAGATCCATCTCGGTTGCCGCCACCCAGTCCATGCATTTTGGCTCCTTTTGCCTGACAGGCACAGGAGGAGGTACCATCGTGCTGGGTTTTGACGGAAGCAGGAGTTCAACCGGAGCCATCTATCTTTCTGCGTTGGCACCAAACGCCCAACCCGCCATTTTCGACATCAAACTTTGTCAGGGAAGGAATGTTGCCATCACCTATACGCCTACTACGACCTTAACCGGCAGCAACGGCGGAACGTTTACCCTTGACCTTGGTCCCACGGAGCGGGGAGTCAGCGGAACCTGGTTTCCTGTAAACACCGATTGCAGCTTTATCACAACCGTTCGCGTAGGAGGGACGCTTCATGTCCCGGGAAACTCTCCTGCAGGTATCTATGACGGATATTTTAGTTTAACATTTGCTCAGGAATAAGAATGAAAACAACGGCTACCTCAAAACTGGTATTTCCAGACCGAAATCCCAGCGGGTTACGGAGCCGGTCGTATTTCCCCGTTCGATGGTGGCTGTTGTTGGTAATACTTTCCTTTTCCACTTTCATGGAATCCAGAGCCCAATATTCCTTTGCTGCAGATAACGAAGATGCCATAACGGCCTATGATGAGCTGCTTGTCACCACCTACCTCGAGTCAAGTTGGAACTTTAACACGCACATGATCATTACCAATGAAAACATCCTGTTTGTCAAAGTAGAAGATTTGTTTAAGAACCTGGAGATCCCTTGTACGATGGATGAGACTGAAACTAAAATGACAGGTTTTGTTGAGAACGAAACCAAAAACTACGTCATAGATTTTGATGCCAAACAAATTTCAATAGGACCTAAAACCTACAAGGTTCAAAA
>CAINVV010000219.1 GCA_903854235.1 uncultured Bacteroidia bacterium
GATTACCTTCAGTGATCCCAAGGGGGGGGCGATCTGTGAGTTGAAAGCCACCTTCGTTACACTCAGGTGCTTTTTTTAATTTCCATTGCTCCCTCAAACCTATGGTTCGGGTCGCATGGAAATTAAAAAAAGCCGTGCTGTCGCACGGCTTTCAACTCACAGCGGAGAGAGGGGGATTCGAACCCCCGGTACAGTTTCCCGTACGGCAGTTTAGCAAACTGCTGGTATCAGCCACTCACCCATCTCTCCTTTGATTTGAGTGGTGCAAATGTAAAAATCATTTTCAGTTAGGCAAAATAATTTGCGAAAATATTGTTGAATTAAATATCGCGATTTCCTTGGCAGAACGAGATTTCTGATGTAAATTTGAATCATAGGTCAGACGTTCTTTCACACACGATATATCCGCATTAATTCATTTAGTTGGTAAACTCAACATTTCAAGCATTCCGAGAAAGCTTATGTCCGCTAAGACAGGCCTCATCCCTTCGGGGAGCAGCCCCGCTGCCATTGGAAGTCTGATCAGACAGGCACTCAAATCCTGTATTTTCGGGGTTTTACACAATTCGAATTAATGCGGTTTTTTTATGCCTCTCAACCAACCTACCTGATCGGAATATTTTCGTCTGTTTTGGAGTGCTTCCTTCCCTCTTTCTCGAAGAAATAATCTATCCTTCCCAGAATCAGTCCGCCGAATCCGACCTGGTTGACCAAAACAGTCTGGCCTGCCTTATTCTTTACGCTATCAGGTTTCTTCAAAAAAGTGTGGGTATGTCCCCCGATAACCAGGTCCGTATGAAAGGTTTCAGAAGCGATGGTCAGGTCGCTCACCTTTTTCTCCTTGTAGGCATAGCCCAGGTGCGAGAGGCAAACAATCAAATCGGCTTTTTTCTCCTCTTTTAAAAACTTCTCCATTTTCAAGGCGTGTTCCAGCGGATCCAGGTATTTGGTCTTGCCAAAGTTTTGCTTGCTGACCAATCCCTCCAATTCGATGCCAAGTCCGTAAACTCCAATCCGGATTCCCTGCTTTTTAAAAATTTTGTAAGGAAGGATCTTGTCTTTCAGAATCGTTTCCGAAAAATCGTAATTCGAGTTGACAAAGGGGAAACCTGCATTTTTAAGTTGAGAATCCAAACCTTCCAATCCGTTGTCGAGATCGTGGTTGCCAATGGTGGCTGCATCATAGCCCATCTCCGTCATCAGCTTCAATTCCAGTTCTCCCTTGAAATAGTTGAAATAGGGAGTTCCCTGAAAGATGTCACCGGCATCAAATACCAGCACATTTTTTTGCTCTCCCCTTATTTGCTGAATCATGGCCGCACGTTTGGCCATTCCCCCTTCGCCTGCATTTCTGGCGGCATCTTTTGGGAATGGATCAATGTGTGAATGAAAGTCGTTGGTATGGAGAATGGTGAGCTGGATCAGATCGCTTTTGGCAAAGGCTTGCATCGGTCCGCTCAATACAAAGACGCCCAAACTTCCGGCACCCAGGTTTCTGATAAAAGTTCTTCTATTTTGCATCGTAGATCCTCCCGTCTGTTTTAGCTCCTATTATTTTTCCTTCTTTACCCATTCTCTTGAAATATTTAATGAACATATCCCTTGCCTTGATGCCTGTGTCGATCCGATCCGATGATTTGGTCAGTACTTCGCATCCGTCGCCACCATTGGCAATGTAGTCACTGGTAACCAACCAATAGTTTTTTGCAGGATCAAGAGGTTTACCTCCTATCTCGACTTTAATCGCCTTGTCGTCCTTGATGCCGAATCGCATTCCACTCACACCTTCTCCGCCACGGGAGGCAAGGTGATGGATGAATTGCAAAAGCACTGTTCCGCTTAGTTTCAGGAATACCACCTCGTTTTCGAAGGGCATCAGTTCGAACATGGTCATGGTCCGGATCTCACCCTTGGGAATAGGGACACGCAACCCACCCCTGTTGATCATGGCTACATCCATTTTGATGGCCGGGTATTTGGCTGCACAGAAAAGGTTGGACTCTTCCAGGGTCAGGTCTGCGCAGAAATTGGTGAGCGGACTCTCAGGCCGGCCTCCGTAAAGTGCCTCCGACGTAAGGCAAAGTACCTCCGTCATATCGGCGTTGACCTTGTCGCGGTAGGGTTTGATCAGTCCCTCTACCTTCTGGCTGGGAGCGACCGTCACAAGCGAGTCGAGGTGGATGTTTGCTGTTGCCAGTTTTTCGACCTTGTAGGTGGTGCAGGCAGAAATGGCAAGCAAGACAACCAGTAAATAATTAAATCGGAATAGTTTCATACGTCTTTGTGATGCTGGTAAATGAGTTTTTAAAATTAACAAAACATTGACAGCAAAAAAGCAATTTCGATTTTGGATTTTGGATTTTAGATTGCGCTTGAATCTTATTTTAACTAAGACAATGAAACCTTCCCATTTGGATTCAAGGATGATCTTTAGTCACCACCTCCAAAATTGAAAATCGAATTTTGATTATCTTTGAAACATGGATGAGACAATTCGGATTGACAAGTGGCTTTGGTCAGTAAGGGTCTACGCTACGCGCAGCCTTGCCACAGAGGAATGCAAGAAGGGACGTATCACGATTGGTGGTATCGCGGCCAAACCATCCAGGGTGGTAAAGAAAGGGGAGTTAATCCTGGTAAGGAAAAATCCGGTGACCTATACCTTCAGGGTGATTGAACTACTCGGGAAAAGGGTAGGAGCCAAGCTAGTACCTGAATACCTGGAAGACCTTACTTCGCCTGAAGAGTTGAAAAAACTGGATATGGCAGAGGGGGGGGCACTCTTTATCCGTGATCGGGGAGCAGGCCGACCAACCAAGAAGGACAGGCGGGACATTGACAAGGTGACGGAGTGGTAGAAAAACCTATTTTATATCCAGTGCGTGTTTGCAACTTTGCCGGTCTTGTTGCCAAGGCGGATCTCATTTAGACCAAAGGTTGCTGCAGGACGGTCGGTCTCGAATTTATTTTTCCGTTATACATCGCACGGAGAAGCCAATTTTCACCGGATGCGTATTTCTCAAAATATTGTCATCGAAACTCACGATACTCCGGTACCAGGCCAACGAGTCTCCCTGGCGAGTGCTGCTCCACCAGAATGCACTGCTTCCGGCCAGGAATAAGCGGCCACTGCTCGTTCGTTCGCCGGAGGGTAAGGCTGAAAATCCAAAATCATCGCTTCCGTTCCCTTCTGCTTTCCATCCCGAAGTGGCCTTTAGCCGCTTTCCTGCATTGTATCCGCGACCCATCGACTCATTCCAGACCGGGTCGCCCACTTGGTGCAATGAGTCGGCTACGCCCTCCAGGTTCTTCCATTCCTCATCGGTGGGAACGTGCCACCCAGCAGGACACAGCTTGCCTGAATTGACTGCATACCAGTTGTAGAGTGCACCATATTTGCCCGCACTGTTTTCATTGTTGCCAGGCCAGCAATAGGCTCCGTTTTTCAGCACAGGCCACGCAGCATTATCCGGTACATTTGGAATTTTGGTGCCATCGCTGTAAAGGGTTGTCTTCAGGTTCTCTGACATCCACTCAGATTTGCCGATCACAGCTGTCGGATAGCTATGACCTTCAGCATCCGTGAGGGTTCCTCTAGTGGCTGTTTGCGCCTCAAGCTCAAGAATTCCCTGCAAAAGGATAAGGAAAAAGAGGGATAATTTCTTCATGGCATTGATTTGTAAAACAACCTTTAAAGGTAGCTATTTTTGGAATATCCATTTATGGGTAGGGGTTGCTGCCTGAAATTCATTTGGGCGACCAGGTATTTGGTACGAATTCCAAAATCGGACCTTTCTGCAAGCTCAGGGACCAATTCAAAAATCGAAAATCAAATATAGGCCTTCAGGCTTCCTTGTTGAACTTGGTCATCGTGAGTTCGACGCCAATGGTGGTGAATGATTTGATGATCTCCCCACATTTTTCCAGTTTTGAGTTGACGGTCTCTTCCTCTTCGCGGCTCCATTTGCCGAGTACGTGCTCTATCTGGCGGCCTCGTGCAAAATCGTCACCAATACCGAAGCGCAGTCTGGCGTATTCGTTTGAACCGAGGATTTGCTGGATGCTTTTTAGTCCGTTGTGACCGGCATCCCCGCCCTTGGAGCGCAGTCTGATCTTGCCGAGGGGCAGGGCCAGATCATCCACAAGGATCAATACATTTTCGAGCGGGATCTTCTCTTTTTGCATCCAGTAATGGACGGACCTTCCGCTCAGGTTCATAAAAGTGTTGGGCTTTAGCAGGATAAGGTTTCTTGATGCGAATTTCATCTCTGCCGTGAAACCGTAACGATTGTCATTAAAAGAGATATTGGACGCCTTAGCAAAGGCATCCAATATCGTAAATCCTATGTTGTGACGGGTGTTGTCGTATTCATTTCCGATGTTACCCAATCCCACAATCAGATATTTCATGTAGAATTACTTCTTTCCTGAAGGAGCCGGAGCATTCATGGCAGCACGTGCGGCACGGGTAACAACAACAGTTGCAACAGGAACCGATTTGTTGTTCATGATCTCAAATCCGTTGACCTGAATGTCTCCAACGCGGATACTTTCTGAGATGCCAAGATTTGTTACGTCGATCACGATCTCATCCGGCAGGTTTTTGAAAATCCCTTTTACCTTTAAGGTACGAAGGTTGGCTTTCAGACGACCCCCTTGCTGAATACCTTTGGCATATCCGTCCAAACGTACAGGAAGGTCAATTTTAATCGCCTTGGTGTCGCGAATTTGCAGAAAGTCAATGTGCAACAGCTTGTCTGTAACCGGATGGAACTGCAATTCCTGCATGAAAGCATTGTAGATTGTTCCGTCAATGTTCAATTCTGCCTGATACACTTTAGGGGTATAGACAATTTTACGGAAATCACCTTCCGGTGCATAAAAGTGGATGGGTGCTTCACCACCATAAAGAACGCATGGTACTAAGTCCTGAGCTCTCAGGTTCCTGGTGTCTTTCTTTCCAAGGGCCTGACGCGCAGTACCTTTAATTTCAAATTTTTTCATTTCTAAATTTTTTAATAATAAAGTGTTTACTCAGACCTCCTTTCCCAATGAAAGGTGTCCGCATCACACCCTTAAAGGCATGCTGCTAAATCGGGCACAAAGATAATTATTTAGAAATTAAAAATGTTGAAATGAAAATTATAATTTCGGAATATAGGAATATTCTTTTTCAACAAGTTGGAAGTAATGTACTGCCTTTTGACTTTCCCAAAAGTAGATCAAATAAAAGAGGAGCTGATGGATTTATTTTCAAATACTTTTTGAATGACATCCGCAAAAAGTGGGGCACAGGTGAGTACCGTAATTTTATTTGATTTGGTATGCAGCGGAATGGTATCGGTTAGCAAAATTTCATCGAGTGCAGAGGCTTCGAGTCGTTCGATTGCAGAACCAGATAGTACGGCATGCGTCGCACAGGCCCTGACGGAGCGTGCGCCCTTTGATTTCATCAGATCTGCAGCCTTTGCAATGGTACCACCGGTATCGATGATGTCGTCGATGATGATCACGTCCTTGTTCTCTACCTCGCCAATAAGGGTCATTGAATCGATCAGGTTGGCTTTTGTACGGGTCTTGTGACAGATTACCATATCGGTTCCAAGGTGTTTGGCAAATACATTTGCCCTTTTTGTTCCACCGGTATCGGGAGATGCGATCACGATGTCCTTCAGACCCATCTGCTTGATATGCGGGATAAACATGGCAACAGCGCTCAGGTGGTCAACAGGTACGTTAAAGAACCCCTGAATTTGATCGGCGTGCAGATCCATGGTAATCAACCTGTCGATGCCGGCAATGGAAAGCATATCCGCGATCAGCTTTGCTCCGATGGAAACCCTTGGGCGGTCCTTACGGTCCTGACGGGCAAAACCGAAGTAAGGCATCACCGCAATTACCTTGTAGGCGGATGCCCTTTTTGCAGCATCAACCATCAGCAACAATTCCAGTAAGTTATCAGCAGGTGCAAAGGTGGATTGGATGATAAAGGTGTAAGTCCCGCGGATCGTCTCCTCGTAACACGGTTCAAACTCTCCGTCAGCGAAACGGGGACAGGACGATTTCCCCAATGCCATGCCTGCATTCTCTGCAATCTTCTCGGATAGATACCTTGATTCATTTCCTGTAAAGAGCTTGATACTTGCTGTCATATCTGTCGAAATTGGAAGGTGAGGATCAATTGATCGGCACAAAAGTAGGAAAATACAGTGGTAAAATGGGTTATCCAGGGATAAATTGCAGAGAAACTTATCATCATTTTGTTAACCATTCGAACCATTGGTCTTGGTCACAAAATCAGCAACAGAGTTTTATTGTGCCTTTATTGTATTTGAAATAAAATCTAGTAACTCATCCCGTCCATTTCCTTTTTCAGCTGAGGTAACAAAAATATTGGGCAGCTCTTCCCAGGTTTTGAGCATTTCGTCACGGTATATGGCCACATTTTGCTCGACCACTGTTTTACCCAGTTTATCCGTTTTTGTAAAAATCATGACAAACGGTATCTCGTTTTCTCCCAACCAAGCCATAAAGTCCAGGTCATTTTTCTGAGGTTCCAGCCTGATATCCAAAAGCACCATCACGCAATAGAGATTCTCTCTTTCAAAAAGATATTTGCGAATGAACTTAATCCATTTTTCCCTGCTGGATCGCAGCACTTTTGCATACCCGTATCCCGGCAGGTCGACAAGATACCATTCGTTGTTCACGATAAAGTGGTTGATCAGCCTTGTTTTGCCTGGTTCTGAGGAGGTTTTGGCAAGATTTTTCATCCCCAGGAGCATATTGATCAGGGAGGATTTGCCAACGTTGGATCTTCCGATGAAGGCAAACTCGGGTTGATCGCTGACAGGACACTGAGCAGGGTCGGTATTGCTCATCACGAATTCGGCACTTTTTATGATCATAAAAAATAAGTTAAGAGTGAATAGTGAATAGTGAAGAGTGATGAAGCTATTAATCTGGTTTTTACGCAGTATTGCATTCAACTCTTCACTCTTAACTCTTCATTTATTCTACGTATACTTCGAGCAGTTTGGCCGGAATGCCGGCGGTGGGTTTCAGGGTGAAATTTTCTATGGAGGCAGGGACCAGAATGGTTTCGCCCCTGTGAACGCCGATGGATTCTGACTCCCACTCGAAACTGTAGGAGCCTTCGACGCATAAATAGATCACAAACGAATCTGTTTTACTAAAATCCCGCTCCATCTCTTCGTTTAAGTGAAGCAGGTTGGTAGTAAAATAATTGCATTTTACCAACTCAACAGGTTCATTCATCTTAGGCTGATATTCCGTTTTTGCCTGTTTCTGGCTCTTGAAATTAATGGCATCCAGTGCCAGTTCGGTATGGAGTTCGCGGGATTGCCCCTTTTCATCCACCCGGTTGTAATCGAAAATACGGTAGGTAACATCGGAGGTTTGCTGGATCTCTGCCACCACAATTCCTTTCCCAATGCCATGCACCCTTCCTGCCGGGATGAAAAAAACATCCCCCGGCTTGACGGATTCAAACTGCAGGAGATTTTCCAATTGCCCGTTCTGAAGGGCAATCAGGTAACTGTCGCGATCGATTGTTCTGTTGAAACCGGAGATCAACTCAGCACCTTCATCTGCCTGTACGACATACCACATCTCGGTTTTTCCATAGGCTCCGTGCCGCTCCTTGGAGAGTTCGTCGTCGGGATGAACCTGAATGGAGAGTCTGTCGTTGGCATCAATGTATTTGATCAGCAGCGGGAATTCGGTCCCGAACTGATCATAAATACTTTCACCCACCAATTCACCCATGTAGACTTCAATCAGTTCCTCCAGGCTGTTGCCCTTTAAAAATCCATCGGAAACAACCGAAATGTCGTCCTGAACTCCTGAGAGTTCCCAGGATTCACCGCAATGGAGAATTGAATAATTTTTATTCAGCAGTGCCGGCAATTTGTCACCTCCCCATATTTTTTCCTTGAAGATGGGTCTGAATTTTAGCGGATATAAATTCTTCATGAAATGTGTATTTGTGATATAATCAAAAAGTGACTAACGTGATTAACGTGACTAAAGTGAGCTAAAGTATTTCGGGCAGTTATAAAATTGAAGGTACTGCTTTTGCAGTTTCTCCGGTCAAGTATCCCCAATTCCCTCCATCTTAAAGTCCTATAGTCCCTAAGTCCTATAGTCCTATAGTCCCTAAGTCCTATAGTCCCTAAGTCTCATAGTCCCTTAGTCCTATAGTCCCTAAGTCTCATAGTCCCTAAGTCTTATCATCCCTCCGTCAAATAATCCACGACCGCCCTGTCGACGGTATTGGCGCGAACCAGGCTTACCACAGTTTGGTGGTCGGGATGGTCGCGGTAGACTACAAAATCTGCTTGTGAGTCGAAACGCGAAAAGAGGGCAATGTCGAAAGAGGTTCCATTCAATTCGAAGTTGTTCCCCACTTCCAGGTATTTCAATTCGGCGATTTTTTCCTTCAGCGCCAGAAGTGCCTCTTTTATTTGGTCACGTTTCTCGGATTTTTGCTGATCGTTCTGAAAATCTTTGAGTTTGAAGAGTACGATATGATTAAACATCTTGGATGAATTGGGATTAAAATGCAAAAATAGCAGATATTCTGCATTTTGCCCTATTTTTTGGAAGATCTGAAATTCTTGTTGGGTGAAATTTAACCTATCTTTGTATGAAAGCTAAAAAGTTTCTGACCTATGAGTATGCTGATCATTGGAATCGCCGGAGGAACGGGGTCCGGCAAAACAACGGTAGTAAATAAAATAATTGAAAGGTTGGCCGAAAAAGATATTACCATCTTGTCGCAGGATGCCTATTACCGGGATAACAGTGATCTTCCGCTGGAAGAGCGTCAGAAGATCAATTTTGATCATCCGGATGCACTGGAATTTGAACTACTGGCAGAAAACATTCGCAAGCTTAAAAAAGGAGAGACCATTCGTCAGCCGATCTACAGCTACCTAACCTGCACCCGTTCTGCCGAGACAACCACCATCGTTCCGCGAAAGGCCATCATCGTGGAGGGAATTCTCTGTTTGTGGCCCAAAGAGCTTCGAAGATTGATGGATATTAAAATATTTGTGGATTGTGAAGCGGATGTTCGTTTGTCGAGGGTTATTCAGCGTGATCTGGTGGAACGGGGCCGGGATGTTCAGACCGTTTTGAAAAGGTATGAAGATACGGTTCGTCCGAGTCATCTTCAGTTCATTGAGCCGACGAAACGATATGCAGACATCATTGTTCCCGAAGGGGGAAACAATGCGGTTGCAATCGATATCATCACCCAATACATCGAAAAGCACCTGAACGACCACCCCTGAAGGGCAATATCGGATTTTGATTTACGATTTTTGAGGAGTTTGCCTAACCAGTAGAACCACAAAAAATGCAATTGTGATGCTAGATAAAATTCAACCCGAGCATGTTCTTTACCTGGATATTGAAACGGTACCCCAGGTAGAAAAATTGGCAGATTTCCCTGAAAAACTGCAAAAACTCTGGACCAGAAAAGCTGAAATAATGGCCAAGGAAGGGGAGAGTGCCGAAAAGCTTTTTGAGCGAGCAGGCATCTACGCTGAATTTGGCAAGATTGTCTGCATCTCCTGCGGTACCATCTACCGAAAGGGAAACAAAAGAATCTACCGCGTCAAATCATTTTTCGGAAAAGACGAAGTCTCCTTACTCACCGATTTTCTAGCAATGCTGGAGAAATTCATGTCCAATCCCATGCACAGGCTGTGTGCTCACAATGGCCAGGAGTTTGACTTCCCTTATATCGCACGCAGGATTTTGATCAACGGACTTAAATTGCCTTCCATTCTGGATATTGCCGGGGCCAAGCCCTGGGAGGTACGCGATTATTTGCTCGATACGATGCAGTTGTGGAAATTTGGCGACTTTAAACACTATACCTCTCTGGATCTCTTGTGTACTGTTTTTGGCGTACCAACGCCCAAGGATGACATCGACGGGAGCCAGGTCGCTGCCGTCTATTACCAGGAAAAGGATTTGGAGCGAATCGCCCGCTATTGTGAAAAAGATACCCTTGCCGTTGCCCAAATTCTCCTTCGATTCAAGGGTGAGCCACTGATCGATCCTGAAAATTTTGAGGTAGTTTCATAGTCTGACTGAAAGAATTGCACTTTTCGCACTGACCGATGGATCAGTTTTGCTATTTTTGCGGCAAAATATTTTAACATCAGCCCATCATGCCTACAGTTGTCAGTGGAATAAGATCGACGGGAAACCTCCACCTTGGAAATTACTTTGGAGCAGTCAAGAATTTCATCGAGATGCAGCATCACCACGATGCCTATTTCTTTATTGCCGATCTTCATTCTCTCACGACCCATCCAACTCCGCACCATCTGTATGGAAATGTCAGGCAAGTTCTGGCTGAATACCTGGCCTGCGGCATCGATCCTGAAAAGGCAACCGTATTTATCCAGAGTGATGTACCTGAAATTTCAGAGCTCTATTTGTTGATGAACATGAACGCCTATCTGGGTGAGTTGGAACGAACCACCTCTTTCAAGGACAAGGCACGCCAACAGCCAGACAATGTGAATGCCGGTTTGCTGACCTATCCGGTGTTGATGGCTGCCGACATCATCATCCACAAGGCCCATCTGGTACCTGTCGGAAAAGACCAGGAGCAGAACCTGGAGATGGCCCGCACCTTTGCACGTCGCTTCAACCGGATGTACAATGTAGAACTCTTCCCGATCCCGCGCCCCTATGTGTTTGAAGGTGAGGAGATGGTTAAAATTCCGGGATTGGACGGTTCCGGCAAAATGGGGAAGTCGGAAGGAAATGCCGTTTCATTGGCCGACACGCCTCAGGAGATAAAGAAAAAGGTCATGAAGGCAGTCACGGACAGTGGTCCAACTGAGCCAAATCAACCAAAACCGGAGGTCATTCAGAATCTCTTCACCCTGCTTGGGGTCGTTTCCACCCCGGATGTCGTAAGCCACTTCGATTTGCAATACAATAATTGTTCCATTCGGTACGGGGATCTCAAGAAACAACTTGCAGAGGATATTACCAATTTTACGGCCCCCATCCGCGAAAAGATCGAGATGATGCTTGCAGATGAGGTCTATTTGTCGAAAGTTGCCAGACTGGGAGCAGATAAGGCAAGAGCCTCGGCTTCAAAAACCCTTTCAGAGGTGAGGGAGGTAATTGGAATCAAGAAATTCTATTGAATTGGCTGTTCATTTTGCAAACAGATTGGAGACAAGGCGATTGTGAGAGAGAGGGGGATTTTGATTGTCCTCAATCACTTGAAGAATGCAAAAAAATAGACACGAATGCCTGATAAGTACTTTAGGCATTTTAGTCACTTTAGTTAACTTTAGTCACTTTTAGATAATAAACAAGAAAATGATCAAGGAAGCTCCGGTCAAATATGACCCTACCATCACCGAAGACAAATGGTACAGCTACTGGATGGAGAACAATTTTTTCCATTCCGAACCAGACGAACGTGAGCCTTATACCATCGTGATCCCTCCGCCGAATGTAACGGGAGTGTTGCACATGGGGCACATGCTCAATAATACCATTCAGGATGTATTGGTGCGCCGTGCCCGGATGCTGGGAAAGAACAGCTGTTGGGTTCCGGGTACCGACCATGCTTCGATTGCCACCGAGGCAAAAGTGGTGGATAAACTGCTGAAGGAGGGAATCCGGAAAGATAGCCTTACCCGCGATCAGTTTCTGGAGCATGCCTGGGAGTGGACCAACAAGCACGGGGGTATCATCCTCGAGCAACTGAAGAAGCTGGGTGCCTCCTGCGACTGGGAACGTACTGCTTTTACGATGGACGAGGTCCGTTCCAAAGCCGTTATCCGCACTTTCGTTGATTTGTACAACAAGGGATATGTTTACCGCGGTGTCAGGATGGTCAACTGGGATCCTGCTGCCAAAACCGCCTTGTCTGACGAGGAGGTCATTTTTCGCGAAGAACAATCCAAATTATATTATGTTCGTTATTTGATTGAAGGAACTAATGATCAGTATGTTACCGTTGCAACAACCCGTCCTGAGACGATTCTTGGTGATACGGCCGTTTGTGTTAACCCTGCCGATGAACGTTTCAGTCACCTCGCGGGGAAGAGGGTCATGGTACCACTTGTCAACAGAAGCGTCCCCATTATCATGGATGATTACGTGGAGATGGATTTCGGAACGGGATGTCTGAAGATTACGCCTGCCCACGATGCCAATGACTATGAAATTGGGATCAGGCACCAACTGGAGGTGATAGACACCTTCAATGATGACGGTACACTGAGTGAAAAAGCCCAGTTGCTGGTTGGCGTTGACCGGTTTGAAGCCCGCAAACAGATCATCCCAATGCTGGAAGCTGCCGGTAATCTCGTAAAAATTGAGGATTACAACAACAAGGTGGGCTATTCGGAGCGCACCCACGTGCCCATTGAACCCAAGTTATCGGCTCAATGGTTCATCAAAATGAGCGATCTGGCCAAACCCGCCCTGGAAGCGGTGGAGCGTGATGCGATCCGGTTCTATCCTTCCAAATTCAAAAATTTATACCGCCACTGGATGGAGAACATCAAGGACTGGTGTATCTCTCGTCAATTATGGTGGGGGCATCGCATTCCTGTTTATTATCTTCCGGATGGTTCGTTTGTCATCGCAGAAACAGAAGAAAAGGCACTTGAACTTGCGAGGATTAAAACTGGCAATGTTCATCTTGAACTGGCAGCACTTCGTCAGGACGAAGATGTGTTGGATACCTGGGCCTCCTCGTGGCTCTGGCCAATCTCGGTATTCGAGAAGGAAGATCCTTCGGATACCAGGGATCTGGATTACTATTATCCCACCAACGACCTCGTCACGGCCCCCGAAATTATCTTTTTCTGGGTAGCCAGAATGGTGATTGCCGGCTATGAGTTCAAGGGTTCTTTGCCTTTTAAAAACGTCTATTTTACCGGGATTGTCAGGGATAAGCTTAGACGGAAGATGTCCAAATCGCTGGGCAACTCTCCCGATCCCCTCGATCTGATCGCCAAATACGGAGCCGATGGGGTCAGAGTTGGCATGTTGCTGTGTTCACCTGCCGGGAATGATATACTTTTTGACGAGTCACTTACCGATCAGGGACGTGGATTCCTGACCAAAGTCTGGAACTCCTTCAGGTTGATCAATGGTTGGGAGATAGATGACACGATTCCACAACCAGAACACTCCAGACTGGGGATTGAATGGTTCAGGGCTAAATTGAATGAGGTCATTCTGCTTATGGATGACCATTTTGACAAATACCGGTTGAACGATGCCCTGCTGACCATTCACGCCACCATTCGGGATGAATTCTCGGGCTGGTTGCTTGAAATCATCAAACCTGCCTACCAGCAACCCATTGATGCCAAAACTTACCGGGAAGTGAATGCCCTGCTGGAGGAGTTGCTGCGTCTTTTGCATCCTTTTATGCCATTCATCAGCGAAGAAATCTGGCAACTGATTGGCGAGAGAAAACCTGGAGCGTCCATTATGATGAGTACTTGGCCAAAGGCTTCTGCCGGAGATGCCGGTCTTTGTGAAAGGTTTGAACTGGTGAAGGAGCTGGTTTCCGGCATTCGCAGCCTACGCAAGGAGAAGAACATTGCCACCAGGGAGGAGATCGAATTGTACATCATCCCTGGAGAAAAGGGATATGTTCCCGCCTTCGATGCCATTGTTTCCAAATTGGGCAACATAGCCAAAATTGAAATTCGAAACGACGAAGTAGCAGGCGCAGCAACCTTTATGGTGAAGGCCACGGCATTTTATGTTCCTTTTGAGGGAAGTGTGGATGCCGAAGCGGAGGTGGCAAAAATCAATGAAGAGCTTGCTTACAACAGGGGATTCCTCGAGTCTGTTATCAGAAAACTTGGCAACGAGAAGTTTGTCGGAAGTGCTCCTGCCAAGGTGGTGGAAATAGAGCGCAAAAAACAGGCCGACGCGGAAGAAAAAATCAAGATTCTTGAGGAGCGGTTGGCTACATTTCAGTAGTCCGGATAGATTAGTTGCTAATAGCAATTAATCAATTGACTGTTCAAAAAAATGGGGTATTGTTGAATTTTTGAAATTCAACAATACCCCATTTTTTATGTTTGATGGGTGGTAAACCAACTATTGAAGAACCTCTTCCACCTGGAAGAATGGCAATCCCCAGGCATCAGCGACTCCCTTGTAAACGATCTTACCATTGACGACATTCAGTCCTTTGCGGAGGGCTTTGTCTTCCGTGCAAGCCTTCTTCCAGCCATTGGCAGCAAGGCTGATGGCATAGGGAAGCGTGGCGTTGGTGAGGGCTATGGTCGAAGTTCTTGGTACGGCTCCCGGCATATTGGCTACTGTGTAGTGAATAACCTCCTCGATGACGTACGTAGGATGGTCGTGAGTGGAAGGTACGGTGGTTTCGATGCAACCGCCCTGATCGACGGCGACGTCTACCATTACGGTTCCTGGATTCATCGTCTTCAGCATATCCTTGGTTACCAGGAAGGGTGCCTTTGTACCGGGAATAAGCACGGCTCCGATGATCAGGTCACTGACGCGAACCTGTGAGCGGATGTTGTAATCGTTCGACATCTGGGTCTTCACATTGGCTGGCATGATGTCATCGAGGTAACGAAGGCGTTTCAGGCTGATGTCCATGATGGTGACATCTGCCCCCAATCCGGCAGCCATCTTGGCCGCTTCCGTTCCGACGATTCCGCCGCCAAGAATCAATACTTTGGCAGGCAGTACTCCGGGTACACCGCCCAGTAACATTCCGCGTCCACCAAAAGTTTTCTCGAGGTATTTGGCACCCTCGTGGATCGACATGCGTCCGGCAACTTCCGACATCGGTATGAGTAATGGCAGGGATCGGTCGTCGAGTTCTACCGTTTCATAGGCCAGACAAACTGCCTTGCGGCTGAGCATGGCGTGGGTAAGTACTTCTGATGAAGCAAAATGGAAATAGGTGTATACCAGTTGTCCGGCCTTGATCAGCGGATATTCCGATTCAATGGGCTCTTTTACCTTCACGATCATCTCGGCAATGGCATAAACCTCTTCGATGGTTGGCAGAATTTTTCCTCCGGCCAGCACGTATTCCTCATCAGCAAAGCCACTGCCATTTCCTGCGGTAGCCTGAACATAGACAACGTTTCCTCTTTTAACCAGTTCGGCAACTCCGGCAGGAGTCAACGCAACACGGTTTTCATTATTTTTAATTTCCTTTGGTAATCCGATTATCATGGTTTCAAATTTTAATTGTACAAAATTAAGCAAAGAAACCGCCTTCTAATTATGACTAAATCCCATATATTTAGAACTATCCGCAGATTTACAGTTGTGCCGATTGTATCTAGGTTTGCTACTCATTTTCAAAAAAAAAGCTCGATTTCTTAACAAAAAGAAAGCATTTGAGTAGAAATTAGAAATAATTATAGTTGTATCTTTGGCACTGACAAACTTGAACATTACGGAATGCCTGCAATATCCAACAGAGGAGTCGAGTTACCTGAATCGGCCATTAGAAAACTGGTTCCCTATGCCGAAAAAGCCAAAGCGCTTGGCCGCAAGGTTTACCACCTGAACATTGGTCAGCCGGACATCAAAACTCCACAGCACGCCATCGAAAGGATCCGGAATTTTAATTTCGATCTGATCCCTTACGGACACTCCTTCGGAAACGATACCTACCGGAAGAAACTGGCCCAATATTACCGTGACAGGAACCTGGAAGTTGATGCTTCCCAGATTCTGATCACTACCGGAGGATCGGAGGCGATCTCCTTCGCCTTTATGGTCTGTTTTAATCCGGGGGAAGAGGTCATCATTCCCGAACCTTTTTACGCCAATTACCAGTCCTTTGCCATTGCCAATGATGTAGTCATCAAGCCGATTACTTCTACCATTGAAAACGGATTTCAGTTACCTTCCATCGCTGAATTTGAAAAGGTAATAGGCCCGAAAACGAAGGGAATCTTTATTTGCAATCCCAACAATCCGACCGGTTATGTCTATTCCCGTGAGGAGTTGCTGCAACTTCAGGATCTGGTTCTGAGATACGACCTGTTTTTAATTGCAGACGAAGTTTACAGTGAGTTTGTTTACGATGGGAAATCTCATTATTCGGTTTTGGAGCTAAACCGTATCCGTGAAAACGTAGTCATGGTAGATTCGGTGTCGAAGCGTTTCAGTGCCTGCGGAATACGCATCGGTTCCCTGGTCTCCAAAAACAAGAATGTCATTCAGACGATCGCAAAACTGGCTATGGCGAGGCTTTGTCCTCCGATGTTGGGTCAGGTGGTGGCTGAATCTGCCGTGGATTCCCCTTCCGAATACATGGAGGATGTTTACAAGGAGTACCTGCAGCGGAGGGACTATTTTATCAATGCCCTGAACAAGATCGATGGTGTCTTTTCCCCAATGCCGATGGGTGCCTTTTATTCGATGGTAGAGTTGCCCATCGACGACAGTGACAGGTTTTGCCAATGGATGCTTGAAGAGTTTGAATACAAGGGTGCAACCGTGATGATGGCCCCTGCCTCCGGCTTTTATTCCACTTCCGGGATTGGAAACAACCAGGTGCGGGTAGCCTATGTTTTAAACGTAGAGGATCTCAAAGAAGCCGTGGAATGCCTGGAGGTAGCCCTGATGAGTTATCCCGGCAGGACCGTGAAAAAGTAGAACCAGTACTGGATTATAAAAGTGAAGAGGCAGGAATTTCCTGCCTCTTCACTTTTATACAAACCCCAGAGTCTACTTTCAGGGTTTCCTGAGTCTTTACAAGTCTGTGATCGGTTTGTGATTTGGTACGAGCAACTTCATTACACACCAGGTGGTGATGTAGGTAAAGGAGCAAACCATAAACATGATTCCATAGGCTATTTTTGGTGTAGCAACATACAAATCAGTAAGATGCCCAACCAATAACTGAACGAGAACTCCTCCGATTCCACCAGCCATTGCGCCAATCCCGGTCACGGAACCAATGGCCTTCTTGGGGAACATGTCAGAAACGGTTGTAAACATATTGGCCGACCAGGCCTGATGGGCAGCCGCTCCGATGCAAATAACAGCTACGGCAAGCGTTGATGCATAGGTGCCAAAATGGGCTACGTCGCCAAAATACTGGGTCGACAAGACCGTTAACGGGAAGAGGGCAATGATAAGCATGGTGGTCATGCGGGCCTTGTATACCGGCATACCTTTTTTCATCAGAATCAAGGAGATGCTACCGCCGAACACACTTCCGAAGATGGCAATGCCATAAACGATAAAGGTAGGCCACATCACTTCAGCTTTGGTCATTCCGAATTGTTTGTGCAGGTAATCGGGCAACCAGAAGAGGTAGAACCACCAGATTCCATCTGTCATAAATTTGCCGAAGAAAACGGCCCAGGTTTGACGGTAGGAGAAAAGTTTCAGCCACGGAACCTTTGCCTTTTCCGCTTCTTCTTCTTTTGTGCCAATTACATTTACCTCTTCATCTATGTGAATGTAATCGTACTCTTCTTTCGAAAGCCGTTTTTGTTTGGATGGGGGTTCATACAACCAGAACCAGAAAA
>CAINVV010000220.1 GCA_903854235.1 uncultured Bacteroidia bacterium
ATCCTTTCCGGCAGACCAGAAAATTATTTTCGCCCCCGACAAAAACCTTGGAAATTATCTCAATTCGGTCACGGGACGAAGCATGTTGCTCTGGGATGGAGCCTGTATGGTGCACGAAAAGTACTCCCTTGAAAAGATCATAGAACTGAAAAATACAGAGCCGGATGCGGTTCTGATTGCGCATCCGGAGTGTGAACAACCGGTACTTTTGGTTGCCGAATACATTGGTTCTACGACTGCACTGTTAAAATATGTATCAATCAGTGAGGCACCCAAATTCATCGTGGCAACGGAAAGTGGTATTTTGCACCAGATGAAAATGGATTGTCCGGATAAAATATTTATTCCTGCGCCCTCCATCGACTCCACCTGCGGCTGTAACGACTGCAGTTTCATGAAATTAAATACCCTGAAAAAGGTTTATCTCGCCCTTTTGCACGAACAACCTGAGATTGTCATGGACGAAGAGTTGATGGCGAAAGCCAGAAAGCCTGTCGTCCGAATGCTGGAACTATCTAAATAGTTGTTAAAAACCGTTGTTTTGAGTGCTATTAATTGGCCAACCCAAGATATTCTCCTTAAAATTTCTTTTCTTTGTCAGGAGGATTTGGCTTTGGCTCAAAACTTCATTAGAAATTTTTATGTGAATGAGAAAAAATAATATTTTGCTCCTTGTTATTTTCTTTGCACTGTTTGCAACCTTTTTTTCGTGCAAAAAAAGTTCTACCACCACTACCACTACTGTTGCTGCGAATGTTTTCAGCGGAAGCATCAATGTTTATTCAAGTGGGAATGATACGACCCTTCAGCGTTTTTTGGATGGGAAGTATGATACCCTTTATGGAAGCCTGGTTTTATCCTCCTCCGATGCCATTGATTATAAAAAATATTTTGCAAATCTGGTGCGTGTGGTGGGATCTGTCACCTTGTATAAGGTTCCCAACAAGGATTTGTCCTTTTTATCAACCGTCAGGAGTGTCAGTGGAAGTTTTCAGATATCAGCCTGTCCCGAAATTACCAATTTCAGCGGTTTAACCGCCTTGGATTCGATCGTCTCTTCCATCGTAGTGGAGCGAAATCCAAAATTCAAAGACTTCACCGGGCTGGAACAGCTAAAGACCCTTGGATCCATTAGCGTCACGGCTAATCCTATGCTGGTCTCCTTTGCAGGACTTCAAAACTTGAAAACCTTGACGGGAACCTTGGGCGTTTACCAAAATCCAGTGCTTCAGAACATGACAGGACTTGCGGCTCTCGACTCCATTGGAGGAGACCTGAATGTCAATGGAAATCCTAAATTTACTGGTTTTGCAGGTCTGTCCAGCCTTACCATGTTGGAGGGGACCTTGTCACTGACCTCTTTGCCCCAAGTGGCCTCCCTTACTACGTTATCCTCCGTCAATGATACCGTGAAATCGATTTCTATTATAGATTGCAATGGATTAACGAATTTGCAGGGCCTGGATAATATTCCCTGCGTCTTGCACGATGTGAGCCTGGTTGCCTGCAACAACCTGCAGAATCTTACCGGCCTCTCCAAACTTGATACCATCAAGGGTGTTGTTGAGCTGAATGGTCTCCAAAACCTCACTTCATTAACAGGATTGAACAATGTAAAATACATAAGGAAGGATGTTCGGATTTCCGAATGCAACAGCCTGAAGGGCATGAATGGCCTTGCAATGCTGGACAGCATTGGAGGGGATTTGGTAATACAGGACAATGCATCACTCCTTAATTTTAACGGATTTTCCAAGACACGTGCAATTACGGGTAAAGTTGAGATCCTTGAAAACGGTTCGCTGAATTCGCTGGATGGTTTGGATAACCTGAGGAATATGCGCAGTACGCTCGATATCTATTACAATCCGAATCTCTCTGGC
>CAINVV010000221.1 GCA_903854235.1 uncultured Bacteroidia bacterium
AGTGCTCCGTTTTCAAGAATCTCCACTTTGCCGGTAATGGCCCTGGTCTTGGAAAATCCATTAAAATTCAGCAGTCCTGCATTGTCTTGAATGACCAAATTGCCGCCAATGCTATCCAACTGAGCAAAACCAGTCATACTTGTCAGGCTGTTGCACTGAGAAATCCGTACATCTTTCCTGATGTATTTCACATTGTTCAACCCCGTAAAAGAACTTAGGCTCGGAAGTCCGTTCAATTCCACGACCCCCTTGATGGTATCCAGTTTGGAAAGTCCGGTAAGATTCTGCAGGTTATTACAGGCAACCAGACTTACATCGTGCAAAACGCAGGGAACATTGTCAAGACCTGTCAAATTCGTTAATCCATTGCAGTCGATAATTGAAATCGATTTCACGGTGTCATTTACGGAGGATAAAGTCGTGAGGGAGGCCATTTGGGGCAAAGAGGTCAGAGACAGGGTTCCTTCCAATGCTGTCAGTTTGGATAGTCCCGTAAAACCTGTAAACTTTGGATTTCCATTGACATTCAGGTCTCCACCAATGGAGTCAAGAACTGCAAATCCTGTCATATTCTGAAGCACCGGATTTTGGTAAACACCCAAGGTTCCGGTCATGGTTTTCACATTTTGAAGTCCGGCAAAGGAGGAAAGCAATGGATTAGCCGTGACACTCAGCGATCCAATTGTTTTCAGCTGTTCCAGTCCCGTAAAGTCTTTGAATTTTGGATTTCGCTCTACCACAATGGAGGAAACAATGGAATCCAATGCGGTTAGTCCGCTGAAATTGGTAATCTCCGGACAAGCAGAAATTTGAAAACTACCACTCACACTCCTGACTGTTGACAAAAAGGATAGATCCTTGTTGGGAACCTTATACAATGTGACGGATCCCACGACCCTCACCAGATTCGCAAAATATTTTTTGTAATCGATGGCATCGGAGGAGGATAAAACCAGACTCCCGTAAAGGGTGTCATACTTCCCATCAAGAAAGCGCTGAAGGGTGGTGTCGTTTCCACTTGAATAAATATAAATGCTTCCGCTGAAAACATTTGCTGTAACAGTCGTTGTCGTGGTGGTACTACTTTTTTTACACGAAAAAATGGTCACGAAGAGTGCAAAAAAAAGTACAAGGAGCAAAATATTATTTTTTCTCATTCACATAAAAATTTCTAATGAAGTTTTGAGTGAAACCCAATTCCTCCTGACAAAGAAAAGAAATTTTAAGGAGAATAACTTGGTTCAGCCAATTAATAGCGCTCAAAACAGCGGTTTTTAACAACTATTTAGATAGTTTGAGCATTCGGGCGACGGGCCTCCTTGCTTTGTCCATCAACTCTTCGTCCATGATAATCTCCGGCTGTTCGTGCAAAAGAGCGAGGTAAACTTTTTTCAGGGTATTTAATTTCATGAAACTGCAGTCATTACAGCCACAGGTGGAATCAATGGAGGGTGCCGGAATAAATATTTTATCCGGGCAGTCGCTTTTCATCTGGTGCAGAATGCCACTTTCCGTTGCCACGATGAATTTATTTCCTTTACTTATTGATACATATTTTAACAGTGCAGTAGTCGACCCAATGTAGTCTGCTACCAGAAGTACCGGTTGTTCACACTCCGGATGGGCAATCAAGAGTGCATCCGGCTCACTATTTTTCAGTTCAATGATCTTTTCAAGGGAGTACTTTTCATGCACCATGCAGGCTCCATCCCAAAGCAACATATTCCTACCCGTGACCGAATTGAGATAGTTTCCAAGGTTTTTATCCGGGGCAAATATAATTTTCTGGTCTTCCGGAAAGGATTCTACTATTTTCCGGGCATTGGAGGAGGTGACGATGACATCGGAAAGCGCTTTTACCTCGGAGGAACAGTTGATGTAAG
>CAINVV010000222.1 GCA_903854235.1 uncultured Bacteroidia bacterium
GAAGCGTCTTTCAAAATATCCATGGATTCGATGTCCGACTGGCTGATTTCACTCAAACCTACTACCAATGGAATTCCGTCGACTACATACAATGGAGTGTTGGTGGCCAACAAGGAACGGTTACCACGAATCATCACGTTTGCATCAGAACCAGGAGCCGCATTTGCCTGTTGAACGACTACTCCGGCTGCTTTCCCCTGCAATGCCTGGGCAGAACTGAAACTTGACCTTTCCATCAATTTGGAACTACCCACAGAGGAAACAGATCCTGTTAAGTCTTTCTTGCGGACCGTACCATAACCAACGGCTACAACCTCCTCAAGACCAATGGTCTCCTGTGCAAGAACTACATTGAAGGTATTTTTTCCGGCGATGGCAACTTCCTGTGAAACCATACCCACAAAAGAGAAAACGAGGGATTTGCTGTCCGCCGGAATGGTTAACGTAAATGCTCCGTCCATGTTGGTGATGGTACCAGTTGTTGTGCCTTTTACTACAACTGATGCTCCGGGCACAGTTTGACCTGAATCGTCTGTAACCTTACCCGAAATTTGTTTGCTTTTTTGCTGTTCTGCTGTCAGTGGAGAAGAAGCGGCTCCAAAAGCACTGGTAAATCCAGTCAGGCAAACAAGTAAAATGGTTAGTCTGGATACTTGTAAAATCCTTTTCAGCAATGGATTTTGCGAATTGAGGTGAAAATTTTTTAGCTTTTTTTTCATAGTCTAATTTTGTTTGGCAGCTTTCATTTATATCCTTAAACTCAGATTATCATTTAGCTGCGGATGATATCAACAATTTAACACTCTCTTTTACAGTTTCTGCATCTAAGCAGAGATGCTGCAACATTAATTCCCTTTCATTTATGTCATCGGCAATCCGGTTTAATAAATTTAATGATCGTTAGTGGTTGTTTTAAAAGATCGAAAGATTTTACATTTTTTTTTGAACAAGAATTTGATTCTTTCAGGAAAAAATCAATTCACTGTTCATAAACAGCAGCACCAGCAAATTGAATACGCTTTTGCTTTGATTAAGCATCACGGAATCAATAAACCGATAGTAAAAAGCACCTTTTTTAGAGGTAGTAGTATTTTTAATATCCAAACGTTCAATGGTTTCCATCGAAAGAATTTTCTTGCGAAAGTTTCCCGGATCCAATATCTTCTGGAAAATGGCATTGTACAAACTTCGTAGTTGAGTCAAGGTGAATTTTTCGGGCAGCAACTCTTTGCCCAAGGATTTGATCATCGCTTTTTGCTGAAGTTGCAAAAGTGCGTTCTTCACCATCTCATCATGGTCAAATATCATCTCGGGCAATCTGGTGACCGGCCACCACTTTGCACCTGTTTCTACCAGCAAATCTTTGTCGTGCAAGTCAATGCGAACCAGGGAAACGAAATTGACGCTGATAACCCTGGCCCCAGGATCACGACCGGGAAGTGAAAAGACGGATGCCTGTTCGAGAAACAGATTGTTCAACCCAGTGGTCTGCAACAAAACCCTTCTGGCTGCATCTTCCAGGGATTCTTCCTGTTCAACGAATCCTCCCATCAAGGACCATTTGCCTCGTGCAGGTTCAAAACCCCGGGGATAGAGCAACAACATCAATTCACCGTCTTCATATCCAAAAATGGAACAGTCTACGGCAACAAAATGCTTTGGATGTAAGTAATAAGTTCTGCTTGGCATCAGAA
>CAINVV010000223.1 GCA_903854235.1 uncultured Bacteroidia bacterium
CATTATTGTTTGGTCAGGCAGGTTTGTTGAGTGGAAATCTTTGGCCGGACGAATATCCGCTGCGATTGAAGTCAGAGTATGATTTCCTTTCATTTAAATATGGATTGAATCCGATACCCGGTCATCTTTGGAAATTCATGCGGATGCACCCCCTTAATTTTCCTACCATCCGTCTGTCTCAGTTTGCCGGAATTTTGCACCGCTGCCCTTCGCTATTATCCGGGATACTGGAAATTGAACATGTGGATGACTGCCGGACCCTTTTCCGTGCAGAGACCTCTTCCTACTGGGAAACCCATTATACGTTTCTAAAACAGTCCCGCCCTCAAAAAAAAGGAATGGGAGAGGACTCCTTTCAGTTGATCCTGGTCAACGTCGTAGTTCCCTTTTTATTTTTGTACGGAGAGCGCAGAAATAAACAGGAACTCAAAGACCGAGCCCTACGGATCATGGAAGAGCTGCCTGCCGAAAACAATACCCTGCTCCGTCACTGGGCAACCGCCGGTATCCAGGCTTTCAACGCCCTCGAGTCACAGGCCCTGATCCATCTTCACCATAACTACTGCGAACCCCACAGGTGCCTGGAGTGTACGATTGGGCAGAAGTTGATCATGCACAGTGATCTAAAGTGACTAAAGTGACTTTAGTTCACTTTCAATGAATTAACTCTTGCACCAAATAATATTTTTTGTACCTTCGCCCCCAAATTAATGCCGATCCGTTGTGATCGAACCCGAATCCTGCGGCGCGGTAATTGTATCATTTTATAAAACAATAAGTTATGTATCTTAATCCTGAGATTAAAAAGACTTTTTTTGAAAAGTTTGGCAAGAGTGCCACCGACACTGGCACCTCTGAAGGACAAATTGCCCTCTTTTCACACCGCATCAACCACCTTACAGAGCATTTGAAATCCAACAAGAAGGATTTCAGTACCCAACGTGCCCTGATCTCCATGGTTGGAAAGCGCCGTTCCTTGCTCGATTACCTGAAACGCAAAGACATTGAGCGCTATCGTACCATCATCAAAGAATTAAATCTTCGTAAATAAGCGAACAACCTCAAAAGGCAATTTTCGGATTGCCTTTTTTGCATCTTTTAATTCTGTTTCGACCGTTTTTCCCGAATAACAATTTAATTGGTTACGATATATGTACAAAGCTATAAATAAGACGATTGATCTGGGCGATGGCCGCACAATCCAGATTGAAACCGGTAAATTGGCCAAGCAAGCCGACGGAGCCGTTGTGGTAAAAATGGGTGATACCATGTTGCTTGCAACTGTGGTTTCGGCCAATGAAGCAGCAGCCAATGTCGACTTCATGCCGCTATCCGTTGATTACCGCGAAAAATTCTCAGCTGCCGGCAGATTTCCGGGTGGATTCATGAAAAGAGAAGCTCGTCCTTCCGACGATGAAATCCTGATTGCCCGTTTGGTTGACCGTGCCTTGCGTCCCCTCTTTCCGGATGATTACCATGCGGAAACGGCTGTCATGATTACGCTGATCTCCTCAGGCAAGAATGAAATGCCTGATTCATTGGCTGGATTGGCCGCTTCGGCAGCCATTGCCGTTTCCAATGTCCCGTTCAACGGTCCCATCTCCGAAGTTCGCGTGGCCCGCATCAAGGGAGCATTTGTGCTCAATCCATCTGCCGAACAATTGGCGGAAGCCGATATCGACATCATGGTAGGTGCTTCCTACGACAACATCATGATGGTAGAAGGCGAAATGGATGAGGTTTCAGAAGCAGAGATGCTCGAAGCCATCAAAATTGCGCACGACAACATCAAAATTCACTGCCTGATTCAGAAAGAACTCGCCGCAGAGGTGGGTGTCGTAAAACGCACCTATTGCCACGAAGAGAACGACGAAGTACTTCGTGCCGAAATCTGGAAAGAAACCTACGACAAAGTTTACAAAGTTGCCCGAACCCTCATCAACGACAAGCATTTGCGTTACGATTCCTTTGCAAAAATCAAAGAGGAGTTTACAGCGACTTACAGTGATGGCAAAGAGGCTTCCGAAGTCAACAAAACCTTGATCGGGAAATATTACCACGATGTGGAAAAAGAGGCCATGCGCCGCATGATCCTCGACGAAGGTATCCGTCTCGACGGAAGGTCCACCACCGATATCCGTGCCATCTGGGGAGAGGTTGATTACCTGCCCGGATCCCACGGCTCTTCCATCTTCACTCGCGGTGAAACTCAATCCCTCAGCAGCGTTACCCTGGGTACCAAAATGGATGAGAAAATCATCGACAACGTTACCTTCAAGGGAAAAGAACGCTTCCTTTTGCATTACAATTTTCCTCCGTTCAGCACAGGGGAATCGAAGACACCAAGAGGACTTTCCCGCCGCGAAATCGGCCACGGAAATCTGGCCCACCGCGCCTTGAAACGGATGCTTCCTGAAGGATTCCCCTACATCGTTCGCATCGTATCAGACATTCTCGAATCCAATGGATCCTCTTCCATGGCGACCGTTTGCGCCGGAACAATGGCCATGCTGGATGCCGGTATTCACATGAAACGTCCGGTTTCGGGTATTGCCATGGGTCTGATCACCGACAAGAATTCAGACAAATTTGCAGTTCTTTCAGATATTTTGGGTGATGAAGATCACCTCGGCGATATGGACTTCAAGGTAACAGGTACTGAAAAGGGTATTACTGCCACCCAGATGGACATCAAAGTTGATGGTTTGTCCTACGAAGTGCTTTCAAAAGCACTGCTGCAGGCAAAGGCCGGACGTGAACACATCATGGGGAAAATCCTTGAAGTAATCAGCATCCCAAGGGAAGACTACAAACCAAACGTACCTCGTATCGTGAAGATGACCATTCCGAAAGATATGATCGGTCCTGTTATTGGTCCTGGTGGAAAAATCATTCAACAGATTCAGGCCGATACCAAGGCAACCATCGCCATCGAAGAGATCGATGACATGGGTTACGTGGAGATCAGTGCGCCGGATAAGTCGTCCATCGATGCAGCCGTTGCGCGCATCCGTGCCATCGTAGCCCTTCCGGAACCGGGAGAGATCTACGAAGGAAAGGTGAAATCCATCGTTCAGTTTGGTGCATTTGTCGAAATTATGCCAGGCAAGGAAGGACTGCTTCATGTTTCAGAGTTTGACTGGAAACGGATCGAAAAACCCGAAGATGTATTGAGCGTAGGCGACATTGTCAAAGTAAAATTGCTGGAAGTGGAACAACGCACCGGAAAACTGAAGCTCTCCATGAAAGCCCTGATGCCAAAACCGGAAGGTTTTGTCGAAAGGGAACAGGGACGCGGTGACAGGGATCGTGGAGACAGAGACCACGGACGTGGAGAAAGACCTTCTCACCCCCGTGAGGAGTCAAAAGGTCCTACCCATAGCCACTCTCTGCGCAAACCAAATCAGGAATAAAATTTTTCCCGCATAGAATGAAATGCCCGTCTACAGCGGGCATTTTTTATTTCTACATTTAGGGATTAATCGAAGAAACGAACGGTAGCATGATGAATCTTGATTTTCTGGTCATTGAGGGAAATATTGGAGCAGGAAAAACCACTTTTGCAAAAATGCTGGGTGAAGAATACGATGCAAAACTGATTTTGGAACGGTTCGCCGAGAATCCTTTCCTTCCGAAATTCTACAAAGACCCCGACAAATATTCCTTTCCCCTTGAACTCTCCTTTCTGGCCGACAGGTATGGCCAATTAAAACGGGAACTTACGGAAAGAGATCTTTTTCACCAAAATACTGTTGCCGATTACTACTTTATGAAGTCACTCATCTTTGCCCAAAATACTCTGGCACAGG
This sequence comes from uncultured Bacteroidia bacterium, assembly GCA_903854235.1. Classification (GTDB taxonomy): domain Bacteria; phylum Bacteroidota; class Bacteroidia; order Bacteroidales; family Prolixibacteraceae; genus CAINVV01. The sequence continues at coordinate 3,810 of CAINVV010000223.1, forward strand.
ATGAATACAATCTATACAGAAATTTTTTCGATATCATTTACGAGCGTCTGCCAAAACCGGATCTTTTTGTCTATTTGCATCTCTCTGAAGAGCAACTGCTCGTAAATATCCGGAAGCGGGGGCGTGATTACGAACAGTCGATCGATGCGGATTACCTGAAAAAAATCAGGGAAGGGTACTTTACTTTTTTTACCCAACAGAACGATTTCCCGGTTTTGATCGTAGATACTTCTGCCATTGATTTCGTAGCCTACAGCGCCCATTACAGATTGATAAGGGATTTGATCACGAAACCGATCGACTGGACGGGCATAAGAAGAGAAATATTACTACCTGAAAATTAACATTTAATAATTTTTCCCTGATTCTTCAAGGAAAAGTTGTATTTTTATCGGGTGGAAGTTCATCATATCAATCATAGCTATTAATTATTTAAGGACTCTTTTATGAAGAAAATTAGTTTGAACATTCTCTTCTTTTTAACAGTGAGTGCATTCCTATTTTCCGGATGTTCCTCTTTGAAAAAGATGCAGAAAAATGCCAATACCGTCAATTACACGGTAGCTCCTGAGGTTTTGGATACTCATGTAGGCAAGGTGGATGCAACCATTCAGAGCTTGTATCCTGCCAAATATTTTGCAAAGAAAGTAACGCTTACAGTTACTCCTGTTCTGAAATATGCAGATGGGGAAACCGCACTGGCCTCCTATACCCTTCAAGGGGAGAAGGTAAAGGGCAACAGTAAGGTGATCCCTTACGTTGCAGGTGGAAGCAACAGTTTCAAAGGATCACTTCCCTACAACAAGGATATGCACCGCTCAGACCTGGAACTTCGGGTGAAGGCTTCACAAGGAACGAAATCGCTCGATTTCAAACCTATTGTTATCGCAAAAGGAGTGATTGCAACTTCCACGCTGGTAGACAACAGCCCACAGGCAATACTTGGTTTTCAGAAAAAGGCCAATACAACAGGGATCTATGATCCGACCCTGGATAAATATCAGCGCATCGTTCCGGATGCCTACATGGCAGACCTGATTTACCTCATCAATAGTTCGGAAGTGCGGGGAAAAGAATTGACCAAAGAAGAGATCGCCCACCTGAACAAATACATAGTTGAGGCATACAATGCCCAGAACAAGGAGCTCAAGGGAGTGGAAGTTTCTGCCTATGCATCTCCTGATGGCAAACTGGACCTGAATTCCAAGCTTGCTGGAAAACGTGAAGGTACTGCTACAGGTGTTTTGGATAAAACGCTGAAGAAAAACAAGGTAAAAGCAGACGTCACCTCAAAAAATACTCCGGAAGACTGGGAAGGTTTCAAGGCATTGATGGAGAAATCCAACATCCAGGACAAAGATTTGATTCTGCGTGTTTTAGCCATGTATTCCGATCCTGAGGTTCGTGAGCGTGAAATCAAAAACCTCTCTTCCGCCTTTACAAAGGTTGCAGACGAAATTTTACCGAAATTGCGCCGCGCAAAAATTACAGCCAGCGTAAATCTGATTGGCAAGACCGATGCTGAAATCTCGAGATTGGCAGAAACTGATCCTTCCAAGCTGAACCAGGCTGAGTTGCTTTATGCTGCTACACTGACGACCGATGCCGCCAAACAAAA
>CAINVV010000224.1 GCA_903854235.1 uncultured Bacteroidia bacterium
CTGGTCTGATTTGTCTGGTCAAAATCTAAAGATGGTTTTTTCTGAAAGAAGCCTGCAGACCGAAGTAATAGGATTTGTCTGTAATTCCGGACTTCCGATCGTGTTCCAACATCCATTTCCCCTGGTTTCCTTTGAGGTTTGCAAAAAAAATGATCTGTCAAATAAGCTGTTTTGCCGCTCTACCGATACTGGCTCAGATCAAAAAATGACACTATCCATCGAACAGGATGAGAAATTCGAATTCGGTTGCAAGGCCGACCTTACCTTCCGGAACATTTCGCAGGACACCATATGGCTCACCAACGTGGTCCCGTTCGGTTTCTCTGCCGACAAAATCTGCATCACCGGGAAGGGCGATCATCCCTTGTCGAGGAGCCACCTGTTCCGACCGGGTTTTGAACCCGTCAACTGTATTTTGCCCGACAACGCCTGGGAATTGGGCTTTTGCGATTTCCCTGTAAACGACACCCTTCGGTTCGCAGCACTGACGCGCAGAAGCAGGGAAGGGATGGCGCATGCCGTCAGGCACCGCTTCGAAACGGAATTGGCGCCAGGAGGAGTGGTTCACTACACTCTTTATGCCGATTTTCACAGGGGTTCCTGGCAGGATGGACTCCGGATGATCTTTCATGATCGGATGCTTTATGACGTTAATCCCGGCAATTTTGACAACCGTCTCTTCGAACGTAAGGATCTTCAGTGGGTCCGGCATGCCTATGTCTCCCACCTGATGATGGCATGGAACCATTATTTCGTTGACCAGACAGATCAAAAATTTCATCTTGAAGCGTTTATGAAAAGAGGTCAACGATTGTACGGCGGCGATGATTTCATTGGCATCTGGCCCACCTGGCCGACCTTGGGAGTTGATCAGCGTAATCAGTGGGATCTTTTCGCCGACCTACCGGGAGGAACCGCCGGATTAAAAATGGAGGCTGAAGATTTGAATGGGTTGGGTTCACACCTCTTTGTCTGTTACAACCCCTGGGACGAAAGTACCCGGAAAGAAAAACCCGCCGAAGGAATGGCCAGGCTGATTTCAGCGACGAATGCCGATGGCGTGGTCCTGGATACCCGTGGTGCCTCCAGCAAGGAACTGCAACAGGCCGCCGATTCCGTCCGGAAGGGGGTGATCATTTACAGTGAAGGAATGGCCATTCCAAAAGATATGCAGGGAATCGTGGCTGGCCGTGTGCACAATGCACTCTATTACTGTCCGATGCTGAACCTGAACAAGATCATCAAACCCGAATTTGCCATTTTCAGGGTGGCCGAATTGTACAAGGAGCCGATCCGGAGAGAGTTTTGCCTCTCCTTTTTCAACGGATATGGCACCGAGTTGAATATTTTTGCTCCCGGTATTCCCGAATGGGCCGATGAGCAATACAAATTTCTGGGCAGGATTGCCAAAATCCAGCGTGAAAACTCCATTAATTTCATCAGCCAGGTTATCAACCCCTTGCTGCCGACAACAGCCGATAAGATATTTGTCAATGAATGGAAAACGGAGGATAAAATGATCTATTCCATCTTCAGTCTGATTCCGGAAGGCTTCAAAGGTTATTTGTTCAATGTGAATCCCCGGAAGGGAACCCATTTTGTGGATATCTGGAAACACGAAG
>CAINVV010000225.1 GCA_903854235.1 uncultured Bacteroidia bacterium
GAGATATGAGATATGAGATAATAAAGAATTAGAGCGTTCTTTACTTTAGCTTTTAGCCTTTATCCTTCAAAAATGATAGAGCATAAATATTGATCTTACAATAAAATATAGAAAGATGAAAGAGAAAGTTGTACTGGCATTTAGCGGAGGGTTGGATACCTCTTTCTGTGCCATTTACCTGGCCCTGGAAAAGGGGCTGGAGGTTCATTCGGCCGTAGCCAATACGGGCGGATTTTCAAAGGAAGAGCTGGATGTGATTGAGAAGAAGGCATATGCACTCGGTGTGAAATCACACAAAACCTTGGATATCACTGCCGATTATTACAACAAGGGCATTCGCTACATGGTGTATGGCAACGTCCTAAGAAACAATACCTATCCCATTTCGGTCAGCTCAGAGCGAATTTTTCAGGCACTAGCGGTCATCGAATATGCCAAAAAAATTGGAGCTCAATACGTGGCTCACGGAAGTACCGGTGCCGGGAACGACCAGATCCGGTTTGACCTGGCCTTCGAGGTGCTCGCCCCGGAAATCAAAATATTGACCCCTACACGCGATCTGGAGCTAACCAGGGATGCAGAGATCGAATATCTTCGGAAGCACGGGGTAAAAGACAACTTTGAAAAGATGGCCTATTCCATCAACCAGGGACTGTGGGGTACCAGCATCGGCGGAAAAGAGACTCTAACCAGCAACAAGACGCTTCCTGAATCTGCTTTTCCAAAGCACCTGGAGAAAGAGGGCGAGGAAACGCTTACCCTTGAATTTTTGAAAGGTCAACTGAAAACAGTAAACGGCAAAACGCACCACAGCACCGTGGATGCCATCCGTGAGGTAGAGAAGATTGGTTCAGCCTGGGCCATTGGTCGCGACATGCACGTAGGGGATACGATCATCGGCATCAAGGGCCGGGTCGGATTTGAGGCAGCTGCACCCATGCTGATCATCAAAGCGCACCACCTGCTCGAAAAACATACCCTCACCAAATGGCAGCAATACTGGAAGGAACAGCTGAGCAACTGGTACGGCATGTTCCTGCACGAGGCCCAATACCTGGAACCGGTGATGCGCGACATGGAAAAATTTCTCGAAAGCAGTCAGGAAAACGTAACCGGGAAGGTGATCATCAAGTTATTGCCCTATACATTTCAGTTGGTTGGTATCGAGTCTGAACACGATTTGATGAACAGCAACTTTGGTCAGTATGGCGAAATGAACAAAGGCTGGAGTGCAGATGATGCAAAGGGGTACACCAAAATTTTGAGCAATCAGCTGAAGATATTTTATTCCGTCAACAAATAGTCAAATAGGAAAATACCAGTAAATAAAAGAATGGCAGCATTAGAAAAGATCAGGGTTGGAATCGTCGGTGCCGCGGGTTATACCGCCGGAGAGCTGATCCGCATCCTTTTGTACCATCCGGGTACGGAATTGAGCTATCTGCAAAGCAGCAGCAACAACGGTCAACCAGTTACTTCTGTTCACAAGGATCTGCTTGGAGAAACGGAAATGGTTTTCTCAGAGATTGACCCGAATCGGGTGGATCTGTTGTTTCTCTGCTCCGGTCATGGCAAATCGCTGGAATATCTTGCGAAGAATACGGTTCCGGAGCACATTAAAATCATAGACCTGAGCCACGATTTCCGACTGAAAAGAGAAGGGAATCCGTTCGTGTATGGATTGCCGGAGCTGAACAGGGAAACCATCCGATCTGCGGTAAGAATTGCCAATCCGGGCTGTTTTGCCACGGGAATTCAGTTGGCACTTCTGCCATTGGCCGCCGCCGGACTGATTCAGGACGATCTTCATGTGAATGCCATTACCGGATCCACAGGAGCCGGTCAATCGCCGACTCAAACCTCCCACTTCAGTTGGAGAGACAATAATTTATCTGTATACAAAGCCTTTGAACATCAGCATCTGGGCGAGATCTGTGAAAGCCTGAAACAGGCACAACCTGAATTTGACCATGCCCTTCACTTTATTCCGGTAAGGGGAAATCATACGAGGGGGATATTTACCATGGCCTATACCCGATTTTCAGGGACACACGGGGAGGCCATCTCGCTTTACTCTGACTATTACCAGTCTCATCCGTTTGTACATATTTCGGATGAAAATCCCGATATGAAACAGGTCGTCAACACCAACAAATGCCTGCTCTACCTTGAAAAACACGGGGATCAGCTGATGATCATCTCCTGCATCGACAACCTGATAAAAGGGGCTTCAGGGCAGGCGGTACAGAACATGAATCTGATTTTTGGACTGGATGAGAGACTGGGGCTCAACCTGAAAGCAGTTGCTTTTTGACGATGAATGATGGATGATGAATAAAGGAGAATTGCCTGTCAAGAAGAAGAACCCTTTTCCCAATCCATCATTCATCACTCATCATTTTTAAATTTAACAAACTTATAAAGTGAACTTATTCAACGTTTATCCGCTCTACGACCTCACTCCGGTTTCAGCCAAAGGCTGTACCATAACCGACGAAAATGGGGTGGAATACCTGGATCTTTATGGGGGGCACGCCGTCATCTCGGTGGGTCATTCCCATCCGCATTACATCAACAGAATCAGTGATCAGTTGAAGGCGATCGGATTCTACTCCAACTCCGTCCAAAATCCAATGCAGGTCGAACTGGCATCAAAACTTGGGGAACAATCCGGATATGCAGACTTCCAGCTATTCCTTTGTAATTCAGGAGCGGAAGCCAACGAAAATGCACTGAAACTAGCCTCCTTCCTGACAGGCAAGAAAAGAATTGTTGCCTTCGAGAAGTCGTTCCATGGACGAACCTCTGCCGCCGTAGCCGTCACGGACAATCCCAAAATTGTCGCCCCCATCAACGATGTACACGACCGGGTGATATTGCCACTCAACGACGAAGCCGCATTAAAACAGGCACTTTCCTCCGGCGAGGTTGCCGCCGTTCTGGTGGAAGGCATTCAGGGTATTGGCGGATGCAGGGTCCCTGAGCCAGCTTTTCTTCAGGCTGCCAGCCGGCTCTGCAAGGAGTATGGAGTGCTCTTAATATTGGATGAGATTCAGTCAGGTTATGGCAGAAGTGGAAAATTTTTCGCACACCAGTTTGCAGGTATCCGTCCGGATGTAATTACGGTTGCCAAGGGAATGGGGAATGGTTTCCCGGTAGGTGGCGTATTGATCGCACCTGAATTAAAGCCCTGGCACGGGATGCTGGGAACGACTTTTGGCGGCAACTACCTTGCCTGTGCAGCCAGCCTTGCCGTGCTTGAAATCATGGAAAAGGAGAGACTGGTTGAGAATGCTGCATCGGTGGGTGAATTTTTAATTCATGAATTGAAGGGCTTTTCTACCATCAAGGAGGTGCGCGGAAAGGGATTAATGATAGGTCTTGAATTCGAAGAGTCTATCGTTGCACTGCGCAAAAAAATGCTTTTTGAAGAAAAAATATTTACTGGAGTAACGGGCACTAACGTGATCCGGATTCTGCCTCCGCTGACCTTGAGTCAAAAAGAGGCATCCCGATTTCTGGAAACCCTCTCCCGTGTCTTGAAAAATATGTAATTTGCACTTTCAATCACAATTCAATTTGCCATGCAAATCAATCAGATCAACATCGGAATCATTGGAGGGGGAAATCTGGGAAGATCGGTAGCCGAGGGCTTTTTGAAGGCCGGCATCGATGCGTCTAAAATTGTTGTCTCCCGGAGAAGGGTTCATCTGCTCGAAGATCTTCATGCCAAGGGAGTCCGGATTGAAAAGGATAACTCAAAGGCAGTTATCGGGCAGCAGGTGATCGTTTTGGCAGTCAAACCCTACCAGGCCATCGATTTGCTCAATGAAATAAAACCGTTTCTGAAGCCTGGGCAAATTCTTCTTTCCCTGATGACAGGAATCTCCATCGAGGAGTTGAATGAACATGTTCCGGAAGGCGTACTCATTTTCCGGGTGATGCCCAATACGGCCGTCGCCTTGCAGGAATCCATGACTTTGATTGCCGCTCCGGAATGTGATCCGGCAGTACAAAAGCTGGTGAGCGATCTTTTTGAGACACTCGGTAAAGTCATATTTATCAACGAAGAGCTGATGGCTGCTGCCACGGTTCTTGGCGCCTGCGGAATTGCCTTTGCACTACGATTTATTCGGGCAGCCATCCAGGGTGGCGTTGAAATAGGTTTCGGTGCGGATGTCGCCCAGCAAATTGTTGCCCAAACGGTAAAAGGAGCGACCGAACTGATCCTTCAAACTGGCCGGCATCCGGAACAGGAGATCGACAAAGTGACCACCCCCAAGGGCATTACCATTTCCGGGCTTAATGAGATGGAACACCAGGGATTTTCCTCTGCACTAATCCGCGGACTGCTCGTCTCGTTCAATAAACTGAACAATGGCAAGTAATTTTGACAACGAACTAAAACACCAAAATATGGAAAGTCAAATTATTGAGATTGCTGATCGTCTCAGAAGTATGAGAGAATCACTCGAAATAGTTCCGGAAAGAGCCGCACAAACCTGCGATATTCCTGTGGCCGATTATTTGAAGTACGAAAGCGGAGAGATGGACATTCCAGTCAGTGTGCTTCACAGAATGGCAAAGTACTATGGTTTCGATATCACGACCCTGCTAACGGGCGAACAACCTCATGTGCATACTTTCGACCTTACCAGGAAGGGCAAGGGAGTTACGGTACAACGACAAAGATCCTACAATTACGAATCACTCGCAGCCAATTTTGTGAACCGGAAGGCGGAGCCCTATTTTGTCATCGTTGAGCCTAAGGAGGATCCTGAAATTAAAGTTAATTCTCATCCTGGCCAGGAATTCAACTACATGCTGGAGGGGCAACTGAAAATCTGCATCGGCGACAAGGAGGTCATTCTGAACCCCGGTGATTCCGTCTACTTCGACTCAGGCATTCCACACGGGATGCAGGCAATGAACGGCAGAGTAGCCAGGTTTCTTGCAGTGGTGCTCTAGGAGATGGAGTCAAAAAAACGGGAGACGTTGATTTCGGATGCCTTTCGGTTTGAAGTTTTACAAAAGATGTTTTAATGGTCAATTCTCAATCATACAAAAAAATTGTCGTTAAGGTTGGAAGCAATGTGCTGACCCGGGAGGATGGGATGCTCAATGTCTCCCGGATGGCACACATTGTGGAACAGATCACTCAGTTGAGGAAAGAGGGGGTACAGGTTATCCTTGTGACCTCCGGTGCTGTGGCGGCAGGTCGTGCCGAAGTTGAACCTCAAAAGAAACTGGATCCCGTATCCAGCAGGCAATTGTGGTCGGCGGTGGGTCAGGTGAAACTGATCAACAGGTATGCAGATCTCTTCCAGGCTCAAGGTGTCATCTGTGCCCAGGTGCTCACGACCAAGGAGAATTTTGGGGACAGGCTGCATTACCTGAATATGCGTAACTGCATGCAGACTTTGTTGGAGAATGAGGTTATTCCCGTAGTAAACGAGAATGATACCATATCCGTTACTGAACTGATGTTCACAGACAACGATGAGTTATCCGGATTGATTGCTTCGATGATGGATGCGGAAGCTCTGGTCATTCTATCCAACGTGGATGGTGTCTATACCTCTTCTCCAGACCAGCCCGGAAGTGAACTGATCCGTACCATTCATCCGAACAAATCGGCCGATGGAATTTCCATCTCCATCAAAAAATCCAATTTTGGAAGAGGCGGAATGCTTACCAAATACCACATTGCTGCGAAGTTGGCCGGTCAGGGAATCTCTGTTTTCATCGCAAACGGATTCAGAGAGCGAATATTGACGGACATCCTTCACGGGACCCATCAACCAGCTTTTACCCATTTTCTTCCTGCAATCAAAAAGTCAAGCGGAGTCAGGAAGTGGCTTTCCCACTCTGATGATTTTGCGAGGGGAGAGGTGGTTATCAACGAAGGAGCCAGACTGGCTCTCCTATCCGATATGGCCGTCAGCCTGTTGATGATTGGCATTACCTCCGTGATTGGCTATTTCAAGGAGGGCGATATTGTCCGGATCAAAGACCAGGAAGGCGTGTTGCTCGGACTTGGCAAGGCCTCCTTTTCTTCCGATGAAACACAGGAAGAGAAAGGTGGGAAAAAGACCAAACCATTCATTCATTACGATTATTTATACCTCCTCTGATGACAAGAAATCTTGCCAACAGCTTTGATTTGGCATTGCATGCCAGCAGGAAACTCGCTAAACTGACCGATGGTCAGATCAATCAATTGCTGCTTAGACTGGCCGAAGCAGCAGAGGAATCTGTAGAAGTTATTTTAATTGAAAACCAGAAAGATCTCGATCGGATGGAACCGGAGGATCCGAAATACGATCGGCTAAGACTGACCAAATCCCGTATTTTTTCCATTGCTTCCGATATCCGGAATGTGGCGTCTCTACCTTCCCCATTAGGGAAAGTACTTACGGAAGAAATGTTGTCAAATGGATTGAAAATCAAAAGAGTTAGTGTTCCGTTTGGAGTCATTGGCATCATTTACGAGGCCAGACCCAACGTTACCTTTGATGTCTTTGCCCTTTGTATAAAGTCCGGGAATGCAGCTATTTTAAAGGGTGGAAGCGATGCCGACCACTCCAACCGGGCCATTGCTGAGATCATTAAAAGAGTCTTACGCGACCAGCAGATAGACGAAAATGCACTCATCTTGCTTCCACCATCCAGGGAGGCAACGACGGCTCTATTGAATGCAAGAGGATTTGTGGATCTGATAATCCCAAGGGGAAGTCAGGCCCTGATTGATTATGTACGTGAAAATGCCAAAATCCCCGTCATCGAGACCGGCGCCGGCATTTGCCATACCTATTTCGATTTGGATGGTGACAAGGAAGTGGGAAGAATTGTCATTCACAATGCAAAAACACGTCGGGTGAGCGTTTGCAACTCCCTCGATTGCCTGATTATACACAAAGATCGGTTGAAAGATCTGCCATTTCTGGTTGAATTGATGGAGCAGAATCAGGTAGAAATTTTTGCAGATCCGCATGCATTCGAAGCACTTTCTGGAAATTATCCGGTTACACTCCTTCATCCCGCCCTGCCGGATTCGTTTGGTACCGAATTTCTCTCATACAAAATGGCCATAAAAACGGTATCTTCGTTGGGAGAGGCTTTGGATCATATCGCAACCTTTGGATCGAAACATAGTGAAGCCATTATCTCGGCAAAGCGGGATACACTGGACGAATTCCTTCTGGCCGTCGATGCAGCTGCGGTTTATGCCAATGCAAGTACGGCCTTCACAGATGGAGCGCAATTCGGTCTGGGTGCGGAAATTGGCATCAGTACCCAGAAATTGCACGCTCGGGGTCCAATGGCTCTTCAGGAAATCACGACCTACAAATGGATCGTGGAAGGGGAAGGTCACATAAGACGAGGCTAAATGCAAAAGTAAAGCACGCGATAATCAAACTGTTCAGGTAATTCATCATTCATCATTCAACAATAACATGCTTCATTTTACATCAGTTTACGACCTGCCAGACCTTAAAGAGGCAGTTCAAATGGCCAGGGAAATCAAGACAAATCCCTATGGATACCAGCACCTTGGAAAAAATAAAACCATGGTTCTCATCTTCTTTGATTCGAGTCTGAGAACCAGGCTAAGTACCCAAAAAGCAGCCATGAATCTGGGAATGAACACAATGGTTCTCAATGTCAGTCAGGATGGATGGTCGCTGGAGACAGAACTGGGGGTGGTGATGGATGGCGACAAGCCGGAACACTTGCGGGAGGCGATACCAGTGATTGGCACCTATTGCGATGTAATCGGTGTGCGTGCTTTTGCACGCTTCGAGAGCAAGGAAGACGACTACCAGGAAAAAATACTGAAGCAATTCATCGATTTCGCAGGAGTGCCGATTGTGAGCATGGAGGCTGCTACGCGCCATCCACTGCAGAGTTTTGCAGACTTGATCACGATAGAAGAGTTCAAGCAAAAAGCCAGACCAAAGGTGGTCCTCTCGTGGGCACCCCACCCGAAGGCATTGCCACAGGCAGTGCCCAACTCTTTCGTGGAGTGGATGCGCCAAACGGATTATGAACTGGTGGTTACACATCCTGAAGGATATGAACTGGCACCAGAATTTATGGGTGATGTTCAGTTAGAATACAACCAGGACAAAGCCTTCGAAGGGGCTGACTTCATTTATGCCAAGAACTGGTCGGCTTATGGCCAGTACGGCAAGATTCTTTCCAAGGACAGAGACTGGACGGTCACCATGGAGAAAATGAAGCTGACAAACAATGCCAAATTCATGCATTGCCTGCCCGTAAGGCGGAACATGATTGTCTCCGATGAAGTTTTGGACAGCGATCTTTCCATAGTGGTGAAGGAAGCAGAAAATCGCGTATATTCGGCCCAGACAGTTTTAAAAATGATATTGGAGAATTTGCAATGAGAGATCGTCTGACAATCATCAAAGTTGGGGGAAATGTAGTGGAGGAGGAAGCCTCTCTGAAATCCCTGCTGAAAGATTTTTCCAGGGTCGCAGGAAACAAGATTTTGGTTCACGGAGGAGGCAAAACGGCCACCATTCTGTCTGAGAAACTTGGATTGGAAAGCAAAAAAGTGGACGGACGCAGAATTACCGATGCAGAAACGCTGAAAGTCGTCACCATGGTTTACGCCGGACTCGTCAACAAAAACATTGTGGCCGGATTGCAGGCACTTGGGAACAATGCCATTGGACTCACCGGTGCGGATCTGGATTTGATCCGTGCGGCCAAAAGACCGGTCACAGAAATTGATTATGGCTATGTTGGGGATATCAAAACCGTGAATTATCAGGCATTGGATGAGCTCCTTAAGAATGGTGCCATTCCGGTTGTGGCGCCCATCACCCACGATGGCAAGGGACAGTTGCTCAATACCAATGCTGATACCATCGCCTCAGAACTTGCTGCGGCAATGTGTTTTGACTACGACGTTCAGCTGATCTTCTGCTTTGAAAAGAGCGGTGTTTTGATGAAAGAGTCCGATGAAAACTCTAAAATAAACGAAATTTCGCCAGA
>CAINVV010000226.1 GCA_903854235.1 uncultured Bacteroidia bacterium
CCGCTTTTTCTTTATATGCAGGATGACTTCAAAAAACCCAATCCTTTCAATCACGATATTGTTATTGGAATCGATGAGGTTCTCAACATTAAAATTGACGGGATGAATGAGCATACCTCACAAATGTATGAGTGGACTCCCTGGATCGACAATGGCGGAAAAGTGGATGAGCGTGTACCGACGGATCCTGCCAAACGAAAAGTGTGGCTGAGAGAAACCTGGGAAAAAGAAAATGTAATGTCTCCTGCGCAAAAGACAGGATTGGAAAAATGGTATGGAAAAGAGAAGGCATCGACCTTTCGGTTTGCCGAGTCATTTGAGATAACTGAATATGGATTTCAACCCACGGAAGCTGATATTCGCAGGTTGTTTCCCATGCTGAAAAAACAGTAACCAAACTGTTCAATTTTGGTGTATTGTTTTCAATAGCTGCCAATTTGCGTGTTCTGAAAACGAAAAATTTTCAATGAAGTATTTAAAATTATTGTACGTCCAGGTGCTTATTGGCATATTGGCCGGAATTCTTGCAGGTTACCTGTTCCCTTCGTTTGCCCATTCAGCACAACTGATTAGTGATACCTTTATCAATATGATCAGGATGGTGATAGCACCTGTCATTTTCTTTACCATCGTGAGCGGGATAGCGGGAGCGGGGAACCTCAAGAATGCCGGAAGGATAGGAGGCAAAGCCCTTATCTATTTCGAAATCGTGACCACAACTGCATTGATTATTGGATTGGTGGTGGCGAACCTATTTAAACCCGGGGTTGGTGTCGCTTTCAACAATATACAACCAGAAAAAGCGGTACAAATTGCACAGCAGGCTAAAGATCTGAATTGGGGAGAGTTTTTCACACACATAGTACCTTCCAATATTGTGGAGTCTTTTGCAAAGGGGGATATCCTGCAAGTGCTTTTTTTTAGCATTCTTTTTGCCATCGGATTGAAATGGATGGGAAACCAGGGAACCACTCTTTTGCAGAGTTTTGAAAAAATTAATACCGTCTTGTTCAACATTCTGAAAATTGTGATGACACTTAGTCCAATAGGTGCCTTTGGCGGAATGGCCTATACCATCGGAAAGTTCGGATTTGGAAGTTTGGCATTGCTTGGAAACCTGTTGCTGACCTTTTACGTTACTTGCCTTCTTTTTGTGTTTGTAGTGCTCAATCTCATTGCCAGATTTTACAGGTTTAGTCTTTGGAAATTGCTTGTCTATATCCTGGATGAAATTCTAATCGTTCTAGGCAGCAGCAGCAGCGAAGTTGTACTGCCAAGCGTGATGAAAAAGCTTCAGGATGCCGGTTGTGACAAGGAGGTCGTGTGCCTTATCATTCCCACCGGCTATAGCTTCAATCTGGACGGAACTACCATTTATTTGAGTTTGAGCATTATCTTCTTGTCCCAGGTGTTTGGAATAGAACTTTCACTCTCGCAGCAACTCAGCATTATCGGTATTTTGTTGCTTACCAGCAAAGGTGCTGCAGGTGTTACCGGGAGCGGGTTTATAGTTTTGGCATCTACGCTGACCGCCGTGAAAATCATTCCCATTGAAGGGTTGGCTTTGCTGATTGGCGTAGATCGTTTCATGAGCAGTGGGAGGTCTATCATTAATTTCATCGGCAACTCCGTGGCTGCCGTAGTAATTGCCAAAAGTGAAAATGCCATTGATGAGGAATTGTACCAGAGAGTTGTAGTGATGGGTTTGCAGAAGGAGCTGTGAAATTTGCCCCTAAAGGAGGAGGAAGTAACGCTTGATGTTGAGGCAGCCGAGATTATTTTGTTAATTTTGGAAATCAAAATTCGCAATAGTTAGTTCCAAAACCGAATTGTCAGATAGGTCCTTATAAACTGATTCGACAATTGAAAATTAATATTTACCATGAGCATCTTCGATCAGATCAACGACGACATCCGTGCAGCGATGCTGGCACGTGACAAAGAACGGCTGGAAGCCGTCAGGAACATTAAAAAAGTATTGCTGGAGGCTAAAACAGCCAAGAGTGGCGCCGAAGATCTTGCCGACGAGGAGGCGATCAGGGCTATTTCCAAGCTTTCCAAGCAGGGCAAAGACTCTGCCGAAATTTACACCGGACAGAACCGGCCTGACCTGGCTGCCTTTGAAATGGCTCAGGTGAACATTTATGATACCTATCTGCCCAAACAGATGGGTGATGAAGAACTCACCGCCGCCATCCGTGCGATTATTGAAGCATGCGGTGCCACCTCCATGAAGGAGATGGGGAAAGTGATGGGGGTTGCCACAAAGGAACTCGCCGGAAAGGTCGATGGGAAATTGATCTCAGAAAAGGTGAAAAGTCTGCTGGGGTAATCTTTCCATTCAATTATTTAAATATCTCGATAAAAAAAAGTACGTTTGGGAGAGGGTATCCCAAAGGTACTTTTTATCATTTTAGCTAACCAGAAAATTATGAAAACATTTACATGGATTGTCCTAGTGTTGCTGCTGATTTCGTTCCGGTCTCAGGCACAGAAGGATGTAACAACGAAGATGAAGGCACAAAAAGATACCACTGCCACTGTGGATTTGCTGGGTGAGATGAACCAGAACAACCAGGAAAAGACCAAATTGTTGCCCGATAAAATCATCTTTACCCAACGCCTCCTCTGGGGTGAAAAGGGACTTATGCGCAACTTCAGCGCCTTCGAGCTGACCCCTGAAAAGAGACAGAAGGAACTGAAAGTGAGACGTAACATGCTGGTAGCCCACCAGATCATGGGTATGCTTACCTTGGGAGGAATGGTGGCACAGGGAATCGTTGGGGCTAAACTTTACAACAGTACGGGAAGCAATTACCGTAGTCTGAGAAATACGCACGAGGCACTGGCTTCCGCAGTTTCTGTAGCTTACTTCAGCACGGCAGCCCTTTCTTTGTTTGCCCCTCCCAAAATGTTGAACGAAAGGAAAGGTTACAGCAGCATCAAGATTCACCGTGATCTTGCCATTGTTCATTTTACGGCCATGGTATCAACATTGGTTCTGGCAGGGATGCTGGAAAGCAATCCAAGTCTTAAACCTTACCATCGAGCAGCTGCCTATACCGCCTTTGGCGCCTTTGCCGCTTCGATGATCGTCATCAAGTTTTAGGAAAAATTTGTGATTTTGTCAAACCCGGCACGTGCTAAAGACATTTGTTCAGTGATGATTTTGTCTGTTGTCTTGAACCCTTCGTCATCCTGGCCTATCTGAAAAGTGGTTGTGTGGGAAGGTTGATAATTCCTAATATTGGTTAAGAATTCCTAATTGAACTTAAGGGGACCAAACCATTTCCCTGGATATACGTATCCAAGCATAAAAAAGAGCCGGTTATGAAAAAATCAGGATTATTTTTAGCCATCCTTTTGTTGACCTTGCAAGGCTTTGGACAGACCAAGGTGAAAGTTAACGGGATAAAAGAGGAGTCTTTCCTTACCTATTCGATGAATCATCCGCTGCACGCCTGGACAGGCACCAGCAAGGAGGTCAATTCCATCCTCCTGACGGATGATGCCAGGACCACCATCTATCAAGTGGCAGTTTCCGCCAAAGTTTCCACATTCGATAGCAAGAATGCCAACCGGGATTCTCACATGATGGAGGTTACCGAAGCGCTGAAATATCCCAATGTCACTTTCGTGAGTACGGAAGTGACCCTGGAGGGTGACGATTTTAAGGCTGCCGGCACACTTACTTTTCACGGCATTGCCCAACCCGTGTCGCTGCAGGGTAAATTGACCCGTGAGGGAACCAAACTTACCTTTAGCGGGGAGTTTAAACTAAAAATGACTGCCTTCAAGATCGATCCTCCGTCCCTGATGGGCATCAGCACGGATGATGAGTTCAAACTGGAATTCAAGGCGGTCTATCAATAGTCGAAGCTGCTTCCTCCCAAAAATTCACGCAATACCGAGGTAGGAGGAATCTCCGTTTCCGGGATGAAATTGAAATAGGAGACGAAAATCATCAACCGCACCGCCTCCGAATATTCTGCTTCGTTCTCCTTGACCGTTTTGAGCAGGATATTGGCATACCTTTTCAACACTGCCAATTCATATACCAGAGCCGAATTGAAGATGATGTCGGCATTTTCCTGGTAAGGAAAGATGTATTTGTCCTCTCCTCTGCGCACACTCGGCCAGCGCTGGATGGTTTTGGAAGCACTGTAACCCCTGTATTTGGCATCACGGATCATTCTGCGCAACAGCCTGTTGTCTGTCGTTGGGACGTAGGTCTGCTCATCGATGGAAATTTGGGTCAGGGCAGAAATGAAAATTTTGAAGGTTTCTGAAGGGTCAATCATCGGTATCAATCCCGGATTCAGCCCGTGAATTCCTTCGATGATCAGGATCTGGTCTTTGGCCAGCGTGAGGGTATCCCCCTTGAAAATCCGCTCGCCTGATTGGAAATCAAACTTTGGCATCTCCACTGTTTCTCCGTTGAGGAGTCTCAGCAACAGCTGATTGAAAAATGTAATATCGATGGCCTCCAACGCTTCAAAATCGAAAGCCCCGTGTTCATCCAGGGGGGTGTGATCCCTGTCCACAAAGAAATCGTCGAGCGAAATCTGGATGGCATGCAAACCATTGACCGCCAGCTGAACGCTCAGCCGTTTGCTGAAAGTGGTCTTTCCGGAACTGGATGGCCCTGCAATCAATACGATGTTGATTTTGTCGTGTCTTTCTGTGATAATGGTGGCAATTTCCGCAATCTTTTTTTCGTGGAGCGCTTCTGAGACCTTGATTACATTTCCTGCTTCGCCTTTGGCCGTCATGTGGTTAAGATGGGAGATGTCATTCACACCAAGAATGGCAGCACGTTGCTTGTGCTCCCTGAAAATGCCAAAGAGCTTATCCTGCTCAACGGCAGGTTCCAGTTCGTCCCTGTTATCTGGTTTTGGGAAGCGCAGCAACAGTCCGTCGTAATATTTTTCGAGTCCGAATTTGGTGACATGCCCTGTTGAGATCAACTGATGACCGTAGAAGAAATTGTAGTGTCCGGCCAACTCGAAAATGGGGGCATACAATCGGCCGTACGATTTAAAGAGTTCTGCTTTCCTGACAAGACCCTCCTGTTCATAAAGCTGAATTGCTTTTTCGGTCAGCATCGCCTTGCGTTCGATTGGAAGATCCTGCTCCACAAGGCTTTTCATCTCCTCCCTGATCAGCCAGATGTCCTCTTCGGTTAGCGGATGATCCAACTCTTCGATGCTGCAGTAATAACCTTTCGAAATAGCGTGGTCGATCTTGAGGCTGGCATCCGGCCATAGATTTTTAACGGCAACGTAGAAAATGAAGGAGAGGGTACGGAGATAGATCCGTTGCCCGTCGCGGTTGGAGTAGTCGATGAATTCGATTCGTTTCGGTTTTACCAGTTCGAAATCCAGCGGTTTGACCCTGTTGTTTACGTAAGCTCCGCAGATATTTCCGTCGAGCCTTACCCCCATTTTCCCGGCGATCTCCGAAAGCGTCGTACCAAGTTGGAAGATTCCGCTTGAACCGGTATTGACGCAGTATATTTCAATGTTCTTCATACAGATGATTTCTATCGTACTTCAAATTTAAGGAAAAAGAGGACGGAAACTATTTTTGAAGAAACAAAAAACCCCGGAAATTTCCAGGGTATTTTTAATGCGGCGTGAAGCTCAGTTTTATTTTTTATCGATTTTACTTTCCAGTTCATCGAGGCGATCATTGGCGGAATGTACCATCATCGTAATGCGGACAAATGGTCCGGCCAGCAGGAAAAGAGCTAGTGAAACGGCAAATCCGTGCCAGGCATATGGCTGATCGGTATGCATCAGACTGCACACGATGCCGGAAAGACCAATTAAAGCTGCGATTATACCTCCCGGTACACCCAGCGGACACCTCAGTTTTTTCTTTGTTTCCATACTCAATACAATTTAAGTTTATTGATCAAATCTTGTTTCGAGGGGACTTCCCTAAAAACAATTTCATTGGCTATCAAAAGGGTTGGAACTGCATAAATACCTAATTTTATGGTCCTTATCATTCCTATAGGCAAATTGGCAAGCGTTGTTTCCAGTTTAAATTTATTCCCGAATGCCGGCAGTACTTCCTGAAGCATTCGCTTCAGTATCCTGCAATTCGGGCAGGTCAAAGTATAAAACATTTCGATGACAATGGGCTCGGGCGTATTCATAAATGTTTTTAACGTGTGATTTCCTTTTAAGTTACAACTTCCAAAGGATAAAGGCAAAAGGAAAGAACGCGCTAATCATTATTCGCTCAACTCTTCACTTTTAACTCTCCTCTTTTCGACCACAAATTCCCGGAGTTCCTTACTTTTGCCTTTATCCTTTTGCCTTTGTGGCCAATTCTTCCTTCAGATATTTTGCAGTATAGGAATTCTCGTTTTTTATCAGCTCCTCCGGTGTTCCGGCACAAAGCAGTCTTCCGCCCTCACGACCACCTTCGGGTCCGATGTCGATGAGGTGGTCGGCCATCTTGATTACCTCCATGTTGTGTTCGATGACGATAACTGTATTGCCTCTTTCTACCAGTTTGTCAAGTACGCCCAGCAATACACGGATATCTTCAAAATGAAGCCCGGTAGTGGGTTCGTCGAGAATGTAAAGCGTTCGGCCGGTATCCCGTTTGCTCAATTCCGTGGCCAGTTTTACCCGCTGTGCTTCGCCTCCCGACAGGGTGGTGGAGGCTTGTCCAAGGGTGATGTAACCAAGTCCCACCTCTTCGATGGTTCTCAGTTTGTGAGAAATAGCCGGAATATTTTCGAAAAAGAGTACACCCTGCTGGATGGTCATATCCAGTACGTCGCTGATCGATTTTCCCTTGTAGCGGATCTCGAGTGTCTCCCTGTTGTATCTCCTGCCATTGCACTTGTCGCAATGAACATATACATCCGGCAGGAAATTCATCTCGATGGTTTTTAGTCCGGCACCCTCGCAGGCTTCGCATCGTCCGCCCTTTACGTTGAAGGAAAATCTTCCCGGTTTGTATCCGCGTATCTTGGCTTCTGGAAGAAGGGTGAAGAGGGTCCTGATCTCTGTGAAAACGCCGCAGTAAGTGACGGGATTAGAGCGGGGAGTCCTGCCGATGGGCGACTGATCCACCTGAACGACTTTGTCGAGGTGATCAATGCCCACAATGGAATCATAGGCCAGCGGATCATCTATCGATTTGTAGAAATACTGACTCAGAATGGGAAGCAACGTTTCGTTGATGAGTGTAGATTTGCCACTGCCGGACACCCCGGTCACGCAGATAAATTTCCCAAGCGGGAAATCCACATCCACCGATTTAAGGTTATTGCCTGAGGCTCCCTTTAGCGAAAGAACTTTTCCATTTCCGGCCCTTCTCGCCAGAGGGAGCTTGATCTCCTTCTTTCCGGTAAGGTATTGTGAGGTAAGGGTGTCCGCAGCCAGCACTTCCGAAGGCGTTCCAGAAGCTACGATTTCCCCTCCAAAACGGCCTGCGTGCGGTCCCATGTCGATCAGGTAGTCGGCCTGGAGCATCATGTCGCGGTCGTGCTCGACGACGATCACCGAATTGCCTGTGTCGCGAAGCTGCTGAAGAGAATGGATCAACCGAAGGTTGTCGCGGTGGTGGAGCCCGATACTTGGTTCGTCGAGAATGTAGAGCACATTGACGAGCTGTGAGCCAATCTGGGTAGCCAGTCTGATGCGCTGTGACTCACCGCCCGAAAGGGTCGCTGAGGGGCGGTCGAGCGAGAGGTAATTAAGACCCACATCCAGCAGGAAACTCAGACGGGTCAAGATCTCCTTGTTTACCTCGGCTGCAATCTGTAACTGACGTTTGCTCATCCGTTCCCCGATACCGGTAAAGAAGGCAGAGAGTTCGCTGATGTCCATCATCGCCAGTTGCGCAATGTTTTTTCCATCTATTTTAAAATGGAGTGGCTCCTTCTGCAACCGCTGGCCTTTGCACTCCGGACACTTGCAGGTCTTGTGAAACTGATCGGCCCATTTCTGGGCACTCTTGGATAGGTTATCCCCCTTTTCGTTCACTACATATTTGACAATCCCCTCGTAGGTCATCATGTAATCGATGGAACTGCCCAGAGGTGAGTTCTTCAGTTGGATTCGCTCTCCGGTTCCGTGAAGAATGGCATTCATGACCTCCTCATCTATTTCGCCGACGGGAGTCTTCAGAGTAAAATTGTATTTTTCGGCCAGGGCCTCGAGTTGCCAGAAGATGAGGGTATTCTTGTAAGCACCCAGCGGTGCGATTCCGCCTTCTGCAATCGATAACTCCGGATTGGGGACGATCTTGGCAAAATCAATTTCATTGATCTCACCCAGTCCGTTGCATTTCTGGCAGGCCCCCTGCGGAGAGTTGAAGGAGAAGCTGTGCGGTGCAGGATCGTTGTATGAGATTCCCGTCGTCGGACACATCAGGTGACGTGAAAAATATCTGACCGTATTGGCATCCGGATCCAGGATCATCACGATTCCTTCGCCGTGTTTCATCGCCCTGTCGAGTGATTCCCGCAGCCGCTTTCTGTCTTTCTCTTCAACAACCAATTTGTCGATCACCATTTCGATGTGGTGTCCCTTGTACCTGTCGACTTTGTACCCGTGGGTCAGCTCCACAATCTCACCATCCACACGGGCGTGCAGGAATCCGCGTCTGCGAATCTGCTCGAAGAGTTCGCGGTAGTGCCCCTTTCGGCCTTTCACGATGGGTGCAAGGAGGATGGTCCGCTTGTTGCTGTAATTTTCTAGTATCAGGTCTATGATCTGGTCGTCACTGTACTTCACCATTTTCTCCCCGGTATTGTAGGAGAATGCCTCTCCCGCCCGGGCAAAAAGGAGGCGAAGGAAGTCATATATTTCGGTAACGGTCCCCACGGTTGAGCGTGGATTCTTGTTCGTCGTTTTTTGTTCGATCGAGATGACAGGGCTCAGTCCGGTGATCTCATCCACATCGGGGCGCTCCATGTTCCCAAGAAAGCTCCTGGCATAGGCAGAAAAAGTCTCGATGTAGCGACGTTGTCCTTCGGCATAGATGGTATCGAAGGCTAGCGAGGACTTTCCGCTACCACTCAATCCGGTGATAACTGTCAACTTATTCCTGGGTATGGAAAC
>CAINVV010000227.1 GCA_903854235.1 uncultured Bacteroidia bacterium
AAACTCCACAAAAAAGCCTTTGACAAATCCACGGATAGCGGCAGCTACGAGGATGATAATCAGTATCACGTCGACGATGTTCATCTGTTGCATTTTTTTAGTGGTTGGATGGAATTTTCAGGTGCGTTTTTTCAAAAGTTGCGAAAAATTCAAGCAAGGTATTTTATGTTTTTCCAGATACGATTGTTGGGAATAAAGTTAAAAATTTAAATGTTCTATCCTTCGTATTAGACGAAAATTAGTAGTTTTAACCTCCAGAAGAAAACTAAAACAACCCTTACCCGGACTTCATGGCCATTGTCAATTCCATTATTACCTGGATCAACTACAAGCGAATTTACCAGATTGAACTTTACCGCGAACACGCAAAGGACATTCAGGTGGAGTTGCTTTTCGATTTGGTCGGATCAGCCAGAAATTGCGAGTGGGGGAAAAAATATGATTATGAGTCGATTGCCTCGCTGAAAGAATTTCAACAGCGGGTGCCGATTTCGACCTATGAAAAAATTGAACCCTTCATCAGTCAGATGATAGAGGGGAAAAAGAATGTGCTTTGGCCGGGTGAGATCAAATGGTTTGCCAAATCGTCGGGGACCACCAATGCCAAGAGTAAGTTCATTCCAGTTTCCAAAGAGTCGTTGGCGGAATGTCATTTTCAGGGAGCCAAGGATGTGTTGGCCATCTACTACAAGAATTTCCCGGAGACCCGGGTGCTTTCCGGAAAGAGTCTGACACTCGGAGGCAGCCACCGGGTGAACAGCATGAACAACAATTCTTTTTATGGTGATCTTTCCGCAATTATGATAGAAAACCTCCCTTTCTGGACCGATTTTCACAGAACGCCACCGACGGAAATTGCCTTAATTGAACAATTTGAAAAAAAAATAGAGGAGATTGCCAAGACCTCCATTCAGGAAAATGTCACCTCTTTTGCCGGTGTGCCCTCCTGGAATCTGGTCTTGATGAAATATATTCTGGATTATACCGGCAAATCAAATTTGCTGGAGGTTTGGCCTAATCTGGAGGTCTTTATCCATGGAGGGATTGCCTTTGAGCCCTACCGGGAGCAGTTCAAAAAACTGATTCCTTCCGAGAAGATGCAATACATGGAGACCTATAATGCCTCTGAAGGATTTTTTGCCATCCAGGATGATCCTGCATCTTCCGATATGTTGCTGATGCTGGACTATGGAATTTTCTATGAATTCATACCCGTTTCGGAAATCGGGGAGGAATCTCCGAAAGCATTGCCTGTATGGGAGGTGGAGACGGGGGTCAATTATGCCATTGTCATTTCTACCAATGGCGGGTTATGGCGCTACATGATCGGAGACACCGTGATGTTTACCAGCAAGGATCCCTACAAGCTTCGAATTACGGGTCGGACCAAACAATTTATCAATGCTTTTGGAGAGGAGATCATCGTCGACAACGCGGAGCGTGCCTTGCAAAGTGCCTGTCTTGCAACAGGTGCCATCATCAGTGAATACAGTGCGGGACCCATCTTCATGAGTGATACAGCCAAAAAAGGATCGCACGAATGGCTAATAGAGTTTGAGAAAAATCCGGATAGCCTCGAAAATTTCACCAACGTACTGGACAAGAAATTGCAGGAGCTAAATTCGGATTATGAAGCCAAACGATTTAAAAATACCACCCTCGATAAACCGAAAGTCGTAGTTGCCATGAAAGGAACCTTCCTGCAATGGATGCGTGAGAAGGGGAAAGTGGGAGGCCAAAATAAAGTACCCAGGCTCTCAAACAACCGGGAATATCTGGACGAACTTCTGCTTATACTTCAAAAAAATCAAGGCTAAAAATTGGCACATGAGGCCGTCGACGATCCACAATTGAAAATCCAAAATTTAAACTGAATATGAAAAAAGAACCTGCGAATATGCACATCGCAATAGCCGGAAACATCGGAGCCGGAAAAACGACCCTAACCCGTTTGTTGGCCAAACATTATGGATGGGAAGCGCATTACGAAGATGTAGATCACAATCCATATCTGGATGATTTTTACCACGATATGCTGCGCTGGTCTTTCAATTTGCAGGTTTATTTCCTTAATTCCAGATTTACCCAGGTCCTCGATTTCAGGGACAGTGGGAAAACAGTGATCCAGGATCGGACAATCTATGAGGATGCAGAGATTTTTGCTCCCAACCTACACGAGATGGGATTGATGAGCTCCCGTGATTTTTCCAACTACCACAAGCTTTTTACCTTGATGGGCAGGCTGATCAAGGCTCCAACCCTGATGATCTACCTGAGAGCTACGGTCCCAACCCTGGTCAACAACATTCAAAAACGCGGTCGTGACTACGAGAACAGCATCCGGCTTGATTATCTTAGTCAACTGAACCAGCGCTATGAAGCTTGGGCTTCCCATTACACGTTGGGTAAAATGCTGATTGTGAATGTCGACAATTTGAATTTCGAGGCAAATCAGGAAGATCTCAGCAAGATCATCGACAGGATCAATGCCCAATTCAATGGACTTTTTTAGCAATTTACAATTGTATGAAATTTGGCTGGACTTGTCGATGGTCAAGTTTAAATCGGCGGATATCAAGGCATAAAATTGTAATCATAGTTGATACAATACCGTTTCATCCTTCCTTAAAAAATTCCATTTTGACGAATCATTTTTGGGCGATTTCTCAGCTCAAGTAGGACCACTGGGATGGCAGACTAAATAATTTCCAGTTCAGGTTTTAGTATGACGATTGTTAGGTATTGATTGAAAATTGATTGGTAAATTTCGATTTTCATTTTACATACTAAAAAAGGGTAAATGACCAGTAAAAAATATTTTAGTTACGGGGAGGATCACCTGACTACCGGGATTGCCCTGAAGATTGCTTCCGGAGAGATGAAGGGTAGGATAACTCCGGCCGTTGCTGCAGTTATTGAAAAGAGTAGAAGGCAGGTGGAGGAGATTGTTGCCGATCACCAGAATGTATACGGGATCAACACGGGTTTTGGCCCCCTCTGCACCACCATCATCTCCGAAAAGGATACAAAAACACTCCAATACAACATCCTGAAAAGCCATAGCGTGGGAGTTGGTGATCCGATTTCACCTGAAATTGCCAAATTGATGATGATTCTGAAAGTTCATGCCCTTTCGATGGGCTACTCAGGCATTGCCATGAGTACCCTGGAGCGCATCATCTGGCACATCGACAACGACATCATTCCTGTGGTTCCTTCGCAGGGTTCAGTGGGAGCCTCGGGCGACCTGGCTCCTTTATCCCATCTTTTTCTTCCGTTGATTGGCCTCGGCCACATTTACCTCGATGGCATTAAAATGGAAGCCGGCGCAGTGCTTCAAAAATTTGGACTTTCCCCCGTTGAGCTGGGTGCCAAGGAAGGGCTTGCCTTGATCAACGGAACACAGTTCATTGCTGCACATGCGGTCAAAGTAGTCGAGCGGCTGCAAAACTGTCTCGATAATGCGGATCTGATTGCCGCGATGAACCTCGAAGCCATGCTCGGTTCTGTCAGAACCTTCACGGAGGAACTTCATCAACTGCGCCCTTACCAGGGTACCATTTATGTTGCAACGCGAATGCGGATCTTGCTGGCCGATTCGGAGATGGTTCTCTCCCACAAAAATTGCACCCGAGTTCAGGATCCCTACTCCCTACGCTGTATTCCCCAGGTTCACGGGGCATCACGAAATGCCTTCCTGCATCTGAAAGAACTGTTGCACATCGAACTAAATTCGGTAACCGACAATCCAATTTTGCTGAGAGATGGCAGCACCGTATCGGGAGGAAATTTTCATGGTCAGCCCCTGGCTATGCCACTCGATTATGTGGCTGTTGCAGCATCTGAGTTGGGAAACATTGCCGATCGCAGAATCTATCTCTCCTTGAAGGACACGATTCCGGGTCTGCCCAAATTGCTGATGCGTGAAACAGGATTGAATTCCGGATTTATGATTCCCCAATATACCACCGCAGCACTCGTGAGTGAGAACAAGTCGCTCTGCTTTCCTGCCTCGGCAGATAGCATTCCAACCTCCCTTGGTCAGGAAGACCACGTAAGCATGGGATCCATCAGTGCAAGAAAATGCTTGATGATCATAGACAACCTGGAAAAGATACAGGGGATTGAACTCTTTTGTGCCGCACAAGGCTTTGATTTCAGGAAACCATTAAAATCAAGTATGATCCTGGAAGCTTGTCACGATCTGGTTCGCGAACAAATCCCATTTGCCGAATCGGATCATGTGATGTCGGAGGAGATGAGCAAAGCGATCGGGATGGTTAAAAATAAATCACTGGTGAAATGTTCGGGGAGAGTTGCTTCCGCAATGGGCGTTAACCTTAAAAATGAACAGGATGAATTTTTCGGAATTTATTGAAGTCTATGCCTCCCACCCCAACTATCGTGCTCCACGGGGCAATCAGTTGCATGCAAAATCCTGGCAGACAGAGGCACCACTGCGGATGCTGCTCAACAACCTGGACAGTGAGGTCGCAGAGAATCCCGAGGAGTTGGTCGTTTACGGTGGAACCGGTCAGGCAGCGCGAAACAAGGAAGCATTGCAACAAATAATCAAGGAGTTGCTTCTTTTAGATGAAAATCATTCCCTGCTGATACAATCCGGAAAGGCAGTGGGAATCGTTCGGACCCATCCCGAAGCCCCCCGTGTGCTGATTGCCAACAGCAACCTGGTACCTGCCTGGGCCAACTGGGAACACTTTGAGAAACTGAAACAAGACGGACTGATGATGTATGGCCAAATGACGGCTGGAAGCTGGATATACATTGGCAGTCAGGGAATTCTGCAGGGAACCTACGAGACTTTTATGGCTTGTGGGAAGAAATATTTCAACAATGATCTGAAACATAAATTGCTGGTTTCCGGCGGAATGGGCGGCATGGGTGGAGCTCAGCCCCTGGCGGCTACCATGGCCGGAGCCACTTTTTTGGGAGTGGATATAGATCCGGAAAGAATCAGGAAAAGACTACATTCAGGTTACATCGATCAAATAGTCTTTACCTACCGGGAAGCTGCTGATCTAGCTTTGCAGGCACAGGAAAAAGGGGAAGCCATTTCAATTGGGCTGGTCGCAGATATAGGAGACACCTTGCAAAATTTGCTGAATGACGGAATCGTCCCCGATATTTTAACGGACCAGACCTCCGCACACGACCCGCTTCACGGTTATGTTCCAAACGGTATTTCGCTGGAGGAGGCTTTCTCCTTGAGGAAAGCGGATCCAAATAAATACAGGGAGTTATCCATGAAAAGCATGGCCCGCCATGTAGGACTCATGCTTGAGTTGCAAAAATTGGGAAGCATCACCTTTGATTATGGCAACAACCTCCGCGAGATGGCGAAACAGGGAGGCGAGACCAATGCGTATGATTACGACGGATTTACCCCCAAATTTATACGACCGCTATTTTGCGAAGGAAAAGGGCCCTTCCGCTGGGCGGCACTTTCGGGAGATCCAAATGACATTTATGCAACGGATCAAGCCCTGATAGAGGCTTTCCCGGAGAACAAGGAGATGATCAACTGGCTGAAAAAAGCTAGGGAACGAGTCTCTTTTCAGGGACTTCCGGCTCGTATTTGCTGGCTGGGAATGGGTGAACGAGAAAAGGCCGGGTTGCTTTTCAACGATCTGGTTAAATCCGGCAAAGTGAAGGCTCCATTGGTGATCGGTCGTGACCACCTGGACTGCGGTTCTGTGGCATCGCCCAACCGCGAAACGGAAAAGATGAAAGACGGGAGTGACGCCGTCTCCGATTGGCCATTGCTCAATCTGATGTCGAATACGGCTGGTGGAGCAACCTGGGTCTCTTTTCACCACGGGGGTGGAGTAGGAATGGGCTATTCCCAGCATGCAGGAATGGTAGTCCTGGCCGATGGAACCGACCGGGCTGCCGAATGCATCCGCAGGGTGCTCTACAACGATCCGGCCATGGGGATCTTCAGGCACCACGATGCAGGATATGAAATAGCAACCGATACCTTGAATCATTTCGGGATGGGCTTATCAATCTAAATTAAGTGCAAAGGATAATGAAAATAGCTCCCGCAAAAATATTGTTAAAAATCCCGGTGCCCTGGGTTTTTGTATTGGCTTACCTATTGGCGCTTCCGTTTCAGTTGCTTTTTCCGTTTAATCTTTTCTCCAGCGACAACCTACTTTATGCCAAAATAGCCGGTGTCCTCTTTTTTGCTATTGGTGCTTTCTTTGCATCATGGAGTCTGCTGATCTTTCACAGAGCCAGTATAACGACCACACCTGGCGAGCAATCAAAGTTGCTGGTTGAACAGGGTCCTTACCGCTATTCCCGTAATCCAATGTATGTGAGTCTGGTCCTTGCCTATCTTGGTGAAGCTGGATTCCTGACGCAAGCCTGGCCGCTTTTCGCCTTGCCGCTGGTGATTCTCTATCTCAACCGGATCGTCATTCCATTGGAAGAGGAGATCCTGAGGCGTGACTTTGGGAACACATACGGAGCCTATTGCTCTCAGGTTAGACGATGGATTTAATTTTGCAGTTTTGTACAAGGATCAAATCATAAAAGTATGACCCAATCGCATCTCCCGTTTACTATAACCGGCCCTTTCAGGCAACTGCTAACCATGGACCATCTACCAAGGAAGGGTGGTCTCAAGGATGCCCAACTGGAGGTTGTACAAGAGGCCGGAATTTTGCACAGGGATGGAAAAGTTCTCGAGGTCGGTATCTTTAAAGAGCTTTGCGTGAAATACAATGCTGCCGGTCCTGAGATTCAATTCCTCGAATCGGATACCGTTGCACTTCCAGGCCTGATTGATCCTCACACCCATCTTTGCTGGGCGGGCAGCAGGGAAAATGATTATTCCCTCCGGCTTGAAGGGAAAAGCTATCCCGAAATTGCACAAACTGGAGGTGGAATATGGGATACCGTCACCAAAACCAGAAGTGCATCCATAGAGGATCTCAAAAATCTGCTGATTCACAGGGCGCTCCGACAACTGAAAAATGGCATTACCACCTGTGAAGTTAAAAGCGGGTATGCGCTCGATCCTGCCGGTGAGATCAGGCTACTCGAAATTATCCAATCGGCAGGAAAGGAAATTGATTCGGATCTGATCCCAACCTGCCTGGCTGCCCACATCAAACCAAAGGATTTCAACGGTGATGCGATTCAATATCTTCAGATTCTGGTAAATGAACTGCTTCCAGTTGTCAGTGAAAAAAGGTATTCCAATCGGGTAGATATTTTTGTCGAAGAGGGTGCTTTTGGAGTCACAGAGGCTGAATATTATATGAAAGCCGCCAGAGGAATGGGCTTTGATCTGGTGGTTCACGGTGAGCAATTTACGTCGGGTGGCGTATCGCTTGCAGTTAAAATGGCCGCCAAAAGTGTGGACCACCTGGAGATGATTGAATCCGATGCCATCAAAAAACTTGCGGAATCTGAAGTGGTAGCCGTGGTATTACCCGGAGCATCCATCGGCCTCGGTTGTCCATTCGCTCCAGCCAGAAAACTGCTGGATGCCGGATGTTGTCTGGCTATCGGTTCCGACTGGAATCCGGGATCTGCCCCCATGGGCGATCTCCTGGTGCAGACTGCCATCCTGGGAACTTTCGAAAGAATGACCATGGCCGAACAACTGGCCGCCGTGACCATCCGAGCTGCAAACGCATTAAATCTTTGCGACAGGGGAGTCCTTAGGTCAGGGTCCCTTGCTGATTTCATCGGCTTTCCCGGCAGGAATTACAAGGAAATATTGTACCAACAGGGCATGTTGAAACCGACTTTCATCTGGAAAAGAGGCAGACCGGTTTCCTTCAAAGATTGATTGATTCCGCTTTCGCATGAACAAGCTTTCACATGAGACCATGTCAAGATCTATATTTTTCATTTTCGCATTCGTATTAATTTGTCAGAATTCTATCGCACAAATTGCGATTCCAGAATTGGCATTGCAGAAATTTTCTGCGGACACTGTCCTAAAAGCGATCAATGATGTGTCCAGAGAGCTAAGTATCAAGCATCCTGGATTTTACAGATACCACTCAAAAGAAGAATTCAACCAATACCTCGATTCTGTTAAAGCAACAGTGAAGGATTCGTTGTCTGAATTGGAAGCCTACTTGAAATTGAAGCCAATCATTTCTTACATTGATTGTATTCATACCGGTCTTTCCCTTCCACAGGAATACAAAGATTACCAGAACCAAAAACCAAATCTTTTTCCCTTTCAGCTTGATTGTGTAGGATCCAGGGCCTTCGTGTTCAAAAATCATTCAACCTGTAATTCCATTTTAGCAGGCGATGAAATAGTCAGCATCAACGGACAGGGTATGGATCAGATTATCCTGAAACTGCTTCGGCTTATTCCTTCAGATGGCTATAACCTTACCAGGAAATATAGGGCCTTGTATTTTCAGTTTCCCGGCTGGTACAGAAATATTGATCTGAAGGAATCATTTCTGGTAGTTGTCAACCAGCATGGCAAGGAACAATCTTATCATGTCGAAGGAAAGAAATTTAAAGACATTGCCGAAGAGGGATTTTTAATAGAACCAAAGAGGGCGAATCAGCTGGAGTTTAAAATTGAAAACAAGATTGGTTATCTAACCATTCATTCATTTGCAAAGACAGAAATAGTTAAATGCAACCAAAACTTTAAAAATTTTATTGATCAGGCATTTACCCGGTTAAAAACTGCGAATGTTAAAAATCTTGTCGTAGATTTGAGAGACAATACCGGTGGTTCAGACCCATTCGCGGCCTATTTTACTAGTTATTTCTTTGACAAAACTTTTCGATATTGGGATAGAATCGAGGTAACTCAAGCTGTTGCGAATGAAATAAAGGGAGCCGCGTTGAGATTGTTTTACAGAAAACCTGTTCAGGAGGATAGCGTTTGGCTTTGGCAAAAGGCAAGACACAGTGATGAATTCAATTTTTTTGAGGAACAGAAACCTGCCAGAAATAACTTCAAGGGAAGGGTTTACATCCTGATGAACGGGTTTTGTATGTCATCCTGTGCGGATGTCATAGCAGTTTTGTCTTACAACAAAAAAGCAACTTTAATTGGACAAGAGACTGGTGGAGGATATTCGGGCAATAATAGTGGAATGATTCCCGATATCCAGATAAAACCTTTTGATTTTACCCTGTCAGTTCCGCTGCAGAAGTACGTCAACTATGTTGACAGATCAAAGAATATAGGGAGGGGAACAATGCCTGATTATGTCATCAACAGGACCATTGAAGACCTGCTCGAAGGGAAAGATCTTGAACTTAATTTGGCCATTGATTTGATAGGCAGATAAATAATGAGAATATACAGTGAGCTTGTTGGCTCTAAAAAGATAAAAATTAGAAAATGAAACGAATCATCGAGTGTGTGCCCAACTTTTCGGAGGGAAGGGAGATGGAGGTTATCCGTCTGATTACAGAGGTCATCGAAAAATCGGCCGGAATAAAATTGCTCAATGTCGATCCGGGCTTTGCCACCAACCGGACCGTGGTCACCTTTGCCGGCGAACCGGAAGCAGTTGTTGAGGCGGCTTTTCAAGCCATAAAAAAGGCAGCAGAACTGATCGATATGCGCCACCATGCGGGTGAACATCCACGGTTTGGTGCAACAGACGTTTGCCCTTTGGTGCCGGTTTCCGGCATTTCTATGGAGGAGACGGTCGAATATGCCCGGGCCCTGGCGAAGCGAGTAGGGGAAGAACTTCAGATTCCGGTTTATTGCTATGAATTTGCTGCTTTCGAGACTAAACGACAGAGTCTGGCCAATTGCCGCTCCGGGGAATACGAGGGACTTCCTTCAAAAATTGTCTCTAATGAATGGAAACCGGATTTTGGTCCGGCGACCTTCAATGCAAAGTCGGGTGCCGTAGCTATCGGTGCCAGAAATTTTCTGGTTGCCTACAACATCAACCTCAATACCACTTCCGTACGCCGTGCCAACTCCATCGCATTCGATGTAAGGGAGGCGGGACGGATTTTGCGGGAGGGTGATCCCTTCACAGGCAAGATCGTCAATGACGACAAAGGGGAACCTGTCCGGATTCCGGGCACCCTGAAAAAGGTTAGGGCCATTGGTTGGTACATCAAAGAGTACAGAATGGCCCAGATCTCTATGAATCTAACAGATATTACCGTAACTCCCATCCATGTTGCCTTTGATGAGGTATCCGACAGGGCAGCGGATCGTGGAATCCGGGTTACGGGATCTGAACTGATAGGAGTTGTCCCACTTCAGTGCCTGTTGGATGCCGGCAAGTATTTCCTGCATAAGCAAAGACGTTCTTCAGGAATTCCCGACGAAGAGATCATTGAAATGGCGGTCCGGTCGCTGGGGCTGAATGAACTTGCCCCCTTCGATCCCAAAAAGAGGATCATCGAATATCTGCTGAAGGAAGATCCCAAAGATTTACTGGCAGATCTTACTCTGAGGAAACTTACCCATGAAACGGCCTCCGACTCACCGGCTCCCGGAGGAGGATCTATTTCTGCCACAGTGGGCGCTTTGGGCGCAGCCTTGGGTTCGATGGTGGCCAACCTTTCTGCCCACAAAAGAGGATGGGATGAAAGATGGGAAGAGTTTTCAGTCTGGGCCGAAAGGGGGAAGGCAGCCTACGAAGAGATGTTGGTTTTGGTTGATGAGGATACCCGTGCATTCAATCAGGTCATGGATGCCTTTGGTCTTCCAAAGGAGCGTCCGGAACAGAAGGAGTATAGAAAAATGGCCATTCAGCAGGCGACCCTGAACGCCATTGAAGTGCCTTTCCGTGTCATGAAAGTAGCTGCGGCCTCTCTGGAGTTATTGGAAAAGATGGCAGAGATCGGAAATCCAAACTCCGCGAGCGATGTGGCTGTTGGAGCCCTCTGTGCGCTGACTGCCGTTTCCGGCGCATACCTGAACATTAAGATCAATGCCGGTGAAATTCAGGATACTTCCCTGATCGAAAATTTACTTCAACAGGCGGATCTTTTGGAAAAGGAGACCATCTTGCGCTGCAATCAGATCCAGAAGATCGTTTTATCGAAAATTAAATTTAGGTAAGTCTTACTTGAATTTCAGGAAGAATTTCATCCCTCTTGCTTCCGATACTGTATGGATCCCACAGGCAATTCTGTGTAATTTTGAAAAATTGATTGCTATATTTGCAACCATCTATGACACCGAACAACCCGTTTAAAAAATACCTGATCCTACTTTGGTCGCTGTTTGCCGCCGGAGTTCTGGCAGTGGTGCTCCTTTTTGCCCTGATAGGCAATGGTAAGCTTGGTTATATGCCCACCCTGACAGAGCTGGAGAGTGTCGAATCTTCGCTCGCTTCGGAAGTCCTCACATCCGATAGCCTCGTGATGCGCAGGTATTATTACAAGGAAAACAGGTCATTTATTGGTTATGAAGCCATCAGCCCAAATGTGATCCATGCACTGATAGCCACGGAAGATGTTAGATTCTACAAACATTCGGGGGTTGACCTGAGGGGACTGTTCCGTGTTTTCAAAGGTGTATCCACCGGCGATCAGAGTGCTGGAGGCGGAAGTACCCTTTCCCAGCAACTGGCCAAAATGCTCTTTCCACGGGAGGATATTGGAAACAAATTTCAATTGGCCATCCGAAAATTGAGGGAGTGGGTCATTGCCGTGAAACTTGAGCGAAGTTTCACCAAAGAGGAGATCATTTCGATGTACCTCAACAAATACGACTTTCTGAATCTGGCAGTCGGCATTAAATCCGCCGCAGAGATCTATTTCGGTACTACGCCGGATCAGCTGAAATTGGAACAAGCCGCCATGTTGGTGGGAATGGCGAAAAATTCATCCCTTTACAATCCCATCCGAAGGCCTCAACTGGTATTGGCAAGGCGCAATGTAGTCCTTGCACAGATGAAGAAGAATGGTTACCTATCTGATGCCGAATACAATGCCTGCAAGTCACTTCCGCTTCACCTCAACTTTCACAAGGAAGATTATAAATCAACTCCCGGAACCTACTTTACGGAATACCTGCGTACCCTGCTGACCGCTCCAAAACCCGACAGGGAGCACTACAAGGCTTGGCAGATGTTGCAGTTTCACGAAGATTCCATTGAATGGGAGTCAAATCCACTCTATGGCTGGGTGACTAAAAATCCCAAACCGGATGGCAAACTCTACGACATTTACACGGATGGTTTAAAGATCTATTCAACCATAGACATGCGGATGCAGACCTATGCCGAAAAGGCTGTCATTACGCATTTGAGCAAAAACGTGCAGCCTTTGTTCAATGAACGGATCAAAGGTCAGCGGAACAGGCCTTTCTCTAATGATCTGACCAATGAGCAGGCCCAACAGGTCTATGACAACATGATGAAAGGGAGTGACCGATACAGGTCTTTGCGTTCTCAGGGGATGAATGCCAATGAGATCAAGCGATCCTTCCTGACTCCGACCGATATGACCGTCTTCTCCTGGCGTGGCGAAATTGACACCACCATGTCGCCTCTGGATTCGATAAAATACCACCTTGGATTCTTGCGCTCCGCGATGATGACCATGGAGGTTAAAACGGGAAAAATCAAGGCATGGGTAGGTGGACCAAACTACAAGCATTTCATGTACGACATGGTGAAAAGTGGCAGACGACAGGTGGGTTCCACCGTCAAACCATTCCTTTACACCCTGGCCATGCAGAACGGATTCTCACCCTGCACACTGGTTCCAAATACCGAGCACTCCTTCACCCTGTTTGACGGTTCCACCTGGACGGCTAAAAACTCGGGGGAAACAAAAATGGATGGCAAGATGGTCACCCTAAAATGGGGCCTTGCCAACTCTGTCAACCAAATATCGGCCTGGGTAATGAAGCAATTTAACCCGCAAGCCATGGCAGATATGATGCATAAACTGGGGATCACCAGCCCCATCGACGCAGTCCCCTCCATGTTTCTGGGGACATCGGACGTCTCCTTGTACGAAATGGTTGGAGCTTATGGGACCTATGGCAACCACGGAGTCTATACCAAACCCTATTGTGTATCCAGGATTGAAGACCGTAACGGAAATGTCCTTGCCCGATTCTCCCCTGAATCGCACGATGCCATCGATGCAAAAACCGCCTATCTGATGATCAACCTGATGGAGGCTGTTGTCAATGAAGGCACAAGTGCCCGGTTGAGGAGAGATGTGCCCTACGGAAATATCAAGGCCGATGTTGCCGGGAAAACCGGGACGACCCAAAACCAATCGGATGGATGGTTCATGGGCATTACACCCGAACTGGTCACCGGGGTATGGACTGGAGGAGACCTCCGCAGCATTCACTTTGAAGGACTTTCTGCCGGCCAGGGAGCCAGCATGGCACTTCCCGTTTACGGTTATTACATGAATAGTCTCTACCGTGATCCCACGCTGGGGTACACACAGTCCTCCGTCTTTGAAGTACCACCGGGTTTTAATGTGGATATGGACTGCAGCAAAGTGATGAAGGAGGAGAAGGAGGATGAATCGGCAGAGAAGATTTTCTTCTGAAAATTCCTTTGCGTCAGTTTGAGGTAGCTACAAATAGAATGGATTAAAAAAACAGTAACCACTTTTTACAATCCATCGGTTGCTAAACACGGAGTTGGTATTTATTCATTAATCCTTTATCGCGGATTCCCTGATTGCCTTGCTTAAATCCTCATCCGGTTTGATGACGTTGTAATTTCCCCAGAAGGTCTTGTCGTAGGGTCCTATCTTTTCCGAAAAAATATCTTTTTCGTGGAAGATCCCATCTGGTCCAAACCTTGCCTTTTTGGGAAAAGGAAATTGTTGGGTGACCAATACGTCAGTCACGTTGCGGTATTCAGTCTTGAATTTTCGCTTTTGCTTCACCCTAAATACAATGTCGCTATGGGCGGCATAGAATTGCCACTTCTCGTTGAGCAGCCGGTAGTGGACCGCGTATTCAACCGTCTCTGGTCTGGTGTCAAATCCAAAGGGTTCTTTTTGAATGAAGCTCTGCCCATTTATTTTCAGGCTTTTTTTATCGTACGAATATTCCGCACCCACCAGGGCATAACTGTCGGCATCAATCCAGATTCTTCCGTTGAAACAGGGAAAGTCGGTTTCAGCCAAACGATCAAATCGAATGATCCAGGTGATTCTCCCGTTGATTATTTCTGGCTGCTCA
Source organism: uncultured Bacteroidia bacterium (assembly GCA_903854235.1). Classification (GTDB taxonomy): domain Bacteria; phylum Bacteroidota; class Bacteroidia; order Bacteroidales; family Prolixibacteraceae; genus CAINVV01. Next base: position 14,159 of record CAINVV010000227.1, read on the forward strand.
AAACGATACTTGTATAAATATTGGTATTCGGGATCAAGGAAGGTCTCCGGATTTTTTACGACATCCAGCGAATTGATTCCCAGGGGTCCCCCCTGGACCTTCAGGAAAATTTCTTTCGGCTTTCGGTTAAGATCTGCTTTCCTCCCTTTGATGAAACGAACGCGTTCTGCATAGTTTTCGTTGTAAGGAGGTTTAAGAATTTCCATAACAGCCTCCCAGACGCCAACATAATTTCCGTCCTGTCGGGCTGTTTCTCTGTAAAAAGTAACCATCAATTGGGGATCGATGGTATAGTTTTTCTCGATGTTCTCCCGGTATTCCCTCAAAATAGCCAATGGGTCAGCAGGTTTAACTAGAATTTCACGCAGGCTGAATGACTCACTCTCCAGCCTGATCAGCAGATTATTTTCTATTTCTTTCTGGGAAATTATTTTCTGCTTGTATCCCAATGAGCCGACTACTATATTCCCATGACGAAAATTGGCTGGAATGGTAAGATCAAAATAGCCTTCCCGGTTGGACATAGTGCCAATATAGGTCTCCTCTATCGTTACAGAAGCGTAGGGGACAGGTGTTTTTCCGTCTTTTTCGACAACCCTGCCAGAAAATTTAAATGGTTTAGGTTCTACTCTGGTAATAATCAGTTGACGATCAATGAGGCTTACCTTGTAGAGTGAATCAGGAAGAAGGTCGGCAAGAACCTTACCCAAGGAAAGATCTATTACGGAGAAATTTCTTTTCCCGGGAGGCAATAAATCGGGATTATAAGAGAAAAAGAGTTCGTTATCGGCAACCAATTTTTCGAGAAAAGATTCAACGGTGGTGGAATCCATCTGTATGGAAATATGCCTTTTCAAAGGCTCCGGATTATCCTGGGCCAACGATCGTGCCAGAGGAGTGATCAGCAGGATCAAGAACAAAATCTTTGATCTTAGTCGCATGAATCTCTTTATTTGAGACAATGGTTGTCACGTTTGACTGCTATTTTACCACAAAGACATAACCATCGGCATTTTTAACAACGGATAGATGGTGGGTTCTGGCAATTACGTTGACAATATCACCCAGTTGAAACTTGTCAAAGTTGGCAGTATAAGGGATATTCGCGATTTTTGGATCAGCGTAGGCTACTTTTACGTGGTAAATGTTTTCGAGTTGTTCAAATACACTGGAGAGCGGTGTATGATGAAAAGAGAGCTCTTTTGTGATCCAGGAAAGATAATTGATGCTGAGTTTGTTGGCGACTTCAATTGTCCCACTTTTCCTCACATATTTTCCACTTGAACCTGCATAAAGGACAGCTGCTTCATTTTTAGTGGTATTGGTCAACCTGACGCTACCTGAAGCTACATTTACCTCCACCTTTTCATGGCCGGGATATGCAGAAATATTGAAGGAAGTGCCCAAATCCTCGATCTGTACATTATTTAAATCCACGATGAAAGGATGGGCAGATTCGTGCCTGACTTCAAAGAATGCTTCCCCAACCAACTTTACTCTCCTGTCAGAGGCTACAAATTTTTCGGGGTATTGAAGGGTCGAATTGGCATTTAACTTCACGGTAGTCCCATCAGGAAGTACAACAATGGAAGGTTCCGTCGGATTTGGTCCGGTCTGAATGACTTTCATTTTTGGCAGAGAAACAGTCTCTTGCAATGAGTGGTTATCCTGGCGTGTTGTGAGCAGGTAAGTTAAGGAGGCCAAGGCCACTAGCGCGATAAAAATGGCAGCATAACGCAAGAAAGCAAATTTTCTTGCAGGTACTGCCCTGGCTGCGGGTCCCATCTTTGCACTTAGTTTTGCCCAAGCCTTGTCCGGATCACTGTTGCGGTAACTGTAGGCAGTTCCGGCAAGTTCCCAGGGTTGATCCAGCTCCCTGAAATTTTTTTTATCGGGAATGATCTGCCCAGCTTCCGTCGCCGTTTCTCCCGTCAAATAGGAGACAATTTTTTCTTCTATGTCTTCTTCCTTCTTCATCTATGGTGATTCAATCTTTAATCAATTTTCAGATAATCAGTAAAATAGCAGCAGTTTAACAACAAAAGGTACTTTTCCAGATTTTTTTGTCCTCCTTGAGATCCATACCCTCCCCATCACATTGACACCTATCCCCGGAAATACCCTTATCTGTGTGCAGGAAAAAAAGTAACAAATGATGGTATTCTTTCAGTGCTTCCCTGAGTTGTTTCAAGGCAAGCGTCATCTGTGTCTCAACGGTTTTTACTGAAAGATGGAGTTGGTCAGCAATTTCGCGGTATTTTAACCCTTCTTCGCGGGCTAGCCTGAAGATCTCCTGTCTCTTCGCAGGCAGTGCATTGATGGCCGCCTCTATTTTCTCCAGCAATCCAATCTCGGGATAAAAAGCACTGTAATCTTCCTCATTGTGCTCTTGTTCGAGTTTCATCCGCAGATATCCGGAGCGTACCTTGGCCTTATCAAGATGGTTCAGGCTGTGATTTTTTACTGATCTGAACAGATAATGTACCAGGGAGGTAGTGATTACCAAATTATGACGGTTCAGCCATAATTTTAAAAATACATCCTGAACGATGTTCTCTGCTGTTGGCAAATCCGAAACAAAGCGAAAAGCGTAGGCGGTCAGGGGAAGATATGACTCCCTGAACACCTGCTCAAATGCCTCTCTATCATCCAGTCGGATGGCCTCAAATATATTTGGCTCCGCTGACAGGCTCATATTTTGATCTCCAAACTTTTGCTTTGCAAATTCACCATTGTCAATTCAGTCAGGTTCAATTTTTCAATTTTTTCCCATCACATCCATTGGATGGTCTCCGGAATCGTTTCAATCCGGAAATATTTTCTGAATTTACGACAAACAATTTATTTAGGGGGTTGTTTTTTTTAAAATTATTTTCGGGTTTAGATTTTTGGCTTATCTTTGCACCGCACTGAGAAAAGCGAATCAATGCCCGGGTGGCGGAATTGGTAGACGCGCTGGACTCAAAATCCAGTGATAGCAATATCGTGCGGGTTCGATTCCCGCCCCGGGTACAGGTTGCAGACCTAAAATCCCTTGTAATCAATTGATTGCAGGGAATTTTTTTTTGTGATAACTGGGTTTTTACCGGAATTTGTCCATCCAGGATTGTAATTCGGCTGCATCGGCAGGTTTCGCAAGAATTTTTCTTTCCTTGTCCAGAAGGAAAAGGCTGGGTGTAGCATAAATGTTGTACAATTTTGGCGTAACACCCTGCCAGCCTTTGAGTTCAGAAGTATTGAGCCAATTCATCAACTGGTTATCTTTTACAAATGTTTTCCAACGGGAAGTATCTGAGTCAACTGAAATGGCTACAGTAGTTAGCTTTTCCCTGACCGAATCCGTTAAATTTCTTACCTCAGGCAGCAGTTGGGCGCAATGAGGACACCAGGATGCCCAAAAGACAAGGAGGATGTAATCACTCTTTATCGAAGAAAGCTTAAGTCCTCCTTTTTCAAGCTCAAAATCAGGTGCGACTGCTCCGATCAGGGTTCCTTTCAGGAGACTGGCATATTCTCTGGCCCAGGAAAATCGGTCAGCACTCACTGCACCACATTCTCCATCATCGGGTTGGAGATTCGAATCATAAAGCGAAAGGAAAGACTTCTCCTTGTGTCCCTTTTTGAACTCTTTTAGAAAATAGTTCAGGCAAAAGGAATAGGGACCCTTCTGGCCAAAACCTTTTTGGTCTGTGCTGGATTTTATCTTGCCAAGAAAGTCTGTTGCCGCCTGTGATAGCAGCAGTTCATCCTGAATGGGCTGTCCCAATGGACCCTTCTTGTTGGTTCTCAAGGCAAGATAAAGTTCCATTTTCTCAGGAAGGATGTTGGAATGCAGATAGAAAGTATCTGATGGATCAAAAAAATCAAAGTAATGCCTGGCCAAAATACTGTCTCTTCCTGGATCCGGCAGTTTCCAATCCGGCAGAACAGGCTGAAAATAGGCCTTTGCGATTTTTGTGCTCATCGTTTCCGGATATGTGGAAATCTGTTGATTGACAAATTCTTGCATCATTTGAAAGCGCTTGGCATACTCGTTTTCTATCGTTTTGTGAAATGGATCTTCCATCGGGTAAAGGCGCATCATCTGAAGCAAAAAATAGTTGGCAATGTTCAGCTCCTGTTGAAGATGTTGGAAGTGTTGCAATTGTCGGTTGATAACAAAATCGTTGAATCCGTTTGCTCTTTCTGCTTGATTTTCTGAATTTTTCACCACCAAACTGTCAGTGGTGATGTTGGAAAATGGAGTTTCAGAGAAAATGGTGTGAAACTGAACCAATCCATATTGATGTAGAAATAAAAAACTTTGATTTCCGCGAAGTTGTATTTTGAAAAGGCCCTTCGGTTTGCTCATTAAAAGCGAGGAAGCAGATATTTGGAATGCAAACTTCCCCTTTTCATCCGTTTTCACAGAATCCACAAACAGCAGCGAGTCTGCCTGACATTTGAAAAGCGTCAACGGTCGATTCTCGTAATGTTCGATCGTTCCCTGCACAAATACATTTGGCACGGCAGATGGATCCTTCTTTTTAACTTCTGCTCCCAGCAACGAAGAGAGGCAGGTCAGTGCAAGGGGAAAGACCAAAAGAAAATTCTTAGCTCCTTTCATTCGGTCACAATTAGGTTAGGTCATCAGTAAGAAAAGACAGGTCAGTTGTTTCGCTATCTCAAAAGTTGAAAATCCAGCATCCAGCTATACGCTGCAACGACCAGTTTCATCCGTTAAGAGTCAAATTTATGAAAAAGAATCCAAGATACAACTGATGGGTTACGCTTTTTCAGTAGGTCAATCACGGGAATCCGGCAAGGCCTCTTTTCGAAGGATTTTAGATTAAAATAGGTTAGGATATTTCGTGCAAAGCCATTATTTGTTCTTTTTATTGTAAACGGTTAATGCTATATTTACCAATGTAAAATCCTCAAAGCTTGAAATAAAATGAAAAAACTTGTCATCTTTTTGATTATTTCTGCAATGATTGCTGCCTGTGGGTCAAAACAACCAAAAACGATTTCGACCGGACAGGCAAAGTCTGATTCGGCAAGTACCTCTTTACCCAATGAGCCTGTTATGTGGAAAGTATCCAGTTACGCAAGCAACCTTGGGAACAACAGGAATTCAGCCTATGTGACCAATTCCTTTTCGATTTGGGGAACCTTTACCAACAAGGCTAATGACAAGGCTGAGTTGAAGGTGAAATTTGTCGTTGACAAAGAGACATTCTGTATCAAACTTTTGGAATTCGGTACGAAAGCAGTCAAGAAAGGGGATGAGAATCAATACAAAATCAGCATCAAATCCAATCATTCTGAACCAATTGAATTTTCGGCAAAGAATGTATCTGACAGGCTGTTCATTAAGAGTATCGATTCGCAAAAGATCATCGATTGTTTTGCCAAAGGAGGCTTGATCTCCTTTTACCTGGTAACGGATTCTAAAACGGATCCTGCCATCTATGCTTTCACCATTGATCATCCTGATGGATTCGACAAGGCGATCAAAAAGCTTTACGAGTAATCCGTACCAATAGACGACTCTCAACCATTCATTTCATTAACAGATCCTGAGAATAGAAATCTTGGATATTGAAGTCTGTAAATACGGGGAAACATCATTTGGCGTAAATAATTCTAACTCACCGGAAAGAAAGTATGGTACTTCACCTAACGAGGTAGGCATAAGAATGTCAAAAAACGATGTCTTAATGAGATCGTGCGAGCCTGAAAAAGAGATAAATAACTGTATTCAAGTAGATTAGGCAGTAGTGAGCGTACTTCATTTTTGCTTATTTTGTACAGTGTTCAAAAAATAGTTGGAATATGAATATGGATGATATTTTTCAGAAAATTGGAACGTCTCAAACGCTCAGTCAGAAGATTGAGCGGAACATAGAACGGGCAATCCGCGAAAAAAAATTGCCCATTGGCGCAAAGTTACCTCCAGAACGTGAGCTTTGCGAGATGTTTGCTGTTAGCCGGACTGCTTTGCGAGAAGCGCTCAGGCGACTCAGCGCCAGGGGTTTGATCGAGATCAAGAAGGGTAGTGGCATGGTGGTCACAAAAATTGACATTAAAGACGCTATTAGTTCTCTAAACCTTTACTACGACTTAAAATTTGATGATCAGCTAATCAGACAGATCATCGAACTTCGTTTGGCTTTTGAACCGGAAATTGCCAAGATGGCGGCCATCAACAGAACGGACGAAGATCTTAAAAATCTGGAGGCAAACCTGATTGAATTCGGGAAATGCAATCCAGACAATACCCAGCTGGAATCAGACATCGACAACAAGTTTCACCTTTGCCTGGCACGGGCTACCACCAATCCCTTTGTAATTGTCACGATGGAGCCGGTGTATAATTTATTGCCAAGAATGAGGAATTTCATATACGCAAACATTGAAGGGGAGAAGGAGATTACCCTTGGTTATCACAAGGAAATCGTGAACGCCATCAGGGAAAAGGATGCAGACAGGTCTTACGAGAAAATGCAGGCGCATCTGGATCGCAACATGCAGGTTTACAACAAATTCCTTAAACAGTTTTGAATTTAGTCCTTGGAAGGGTTTAATCCCAGACAAAGCGCCAGTTGCCTTTGGCTTGTTTCTTCCATACCGTATGAAAATAGCCCTGTGAGGAGATTGCCTTCCCTGTTGAATCTTTGGAAGTGAAGGTATACTTTCCGTAGGTGTAACCCAGGTCCGCAGAGGCGGAAACATCCACAAAATCAGGTTCCCATTTTAGGGTTACCCCTTTGTATCTTGGAGAGAGGTAAACGAGCCGTATGGAATCCTTCCCGTGCACCAAATTACTCCCACGGTTAATCGTTGCGGCAGAGTCTGCATAGTAACTGAATGCCTCCGATAGTCCTTTCTCTTGAGCCAAGGTTTCAAAAGCCTTTTCGGTCTGAACAATTTCCTGTTTGGCGAATTCAACCTGCGATTTGTCTGATGGGGTAGCGCAGGCAGTCAGTGAAAAAAATATCCAGATAAGTTGTTTTGTCATGAGTCCTCCCTGATATCCAATGTGGAATCCCGATTTGACCGATGCAGGAAGAATTTTACCCGCAGGAATCAGGATCATTCACAAGGACACTTCCTTTTAATTTAGCATGTACAGTAGAAATAGATTACAATGTAATGGCAAAAAGCGCCCAACAATACAAAAATATGGAAGATGGCGTGGTTGTACTTTAGTTTTTTTATTTGATAGAGTAGGGCGCCAAAAGTATAGGCCAATCCGCCTGCAAGCAACCAAAGCAAACCCGGGAATGCCATGCAGCCGACTAATGGTTTGATGGCAATTACGATGACCCAACCCATCAGCACATACATCACGGTAGATAATTTGGGGAAACTGCCGATGAAGAAGAATTTTAAGATGATTCCAGTTGCCGCAATCAACCATACCGCAAGGAGGACTGAAATTCCCCAGAAAGGAGGAAGGTTCAGCAAGCTGATGGGAGTGTAGCTTCCTGCGATGGTCAGATAAATGGCACTATGATCAAATATATTCAGCCTGCCCCTTTTCACCGGATCTTTCGCCGAGTGATAAAGGGTGGAAGCCAGAAACATCGTGGTAAGTCCTATCCCATAAATGAGGAAGGAGATAAATGCCTTGGTTGAGTGCAATTGATAGGACTTGTAAAACAATGCCACTACGCCAGCAACCGCAAAAACCAAACCAATGCCATGGGTTGCGATATTCCATCTTTCTTCTGCGACAGTATATTTTTTTTCCAAAGTAAGTATTTTTAGTAGACTTGACCTTCAGGTATATTATACGTTACGGACAGGTGCATAGTTACTGTCCGGTATGCAAAGGGTCTGCAGATTCCTTGTAAAACCTGTTTTGCAACTCTTCAATCTTGTTGGAGTGCTTCAGTATTTTAATCAGCTGAACCAATTGTGATGCGTCAGATTCGACGATCAGTCTTCCAAGTTCAGGGCTACTTTTTGTGGCGTCACCTGCATAGTGGTTGGGATAATTGGCGTACCACCAAATGCCGGTATATTGAAAAGGAATTTCTGCCAGTCGCTCCTGATTTTTTCCTGACTGGGTCCCTGCCCGTTCTGTCTTGACCAAATCTGGCCTGATGAAGCGCATCATCGATGTTTCCATCTCATCTGCGTGACCGCCTGTATCTGTCTGGCGAAGCGAGCTAATTTTTTTTGAGGTTTCAGGGCTTTCAGATGGCTGGAAAAATACCAGTACATAATCTTTTGGGCTGTGAAGTTGTGACATACAGAAAAATTTCAGGAAATCGTTGTTGCCACCATGACCATTTACGATGATAATCTTCTTCATCCCATTGCGGGAAAGCTCGTCACAAGTCTCCTGAAGGACTTTCCAGATCAGTTCAGAACTATAAGCGATCGTTCCGGGCTGATGTCTTGCCTCATTGATCTGACCCGTGTAATAGGTTGGGAAGACCACACAATACTCTTGCTCGGCAGCTGTTGTGGCAATTTTTCGGCATTCATAGATGTCTGTCCCAAGAGGTAAATGGGGTCCATGTTTTTCGAGGATGCCAATTGGAAGGAGGCAGACTCCGGAAGATTTTTCGACAGCCTTGATAAAGTCTGGTGCCGTAAGTTCTTCATAGCTGCAATTTATTTTGATTTCTCTCAGTGTTTGTCCCATCACACCCCAGGAGCACAACAATAGAAAAACAGCCAACAGATTTTTCATGGGGATAAATTTTAATAGTAGGATATACCGTTTATTCTCTCAATTATTTCGCTGAAACGGGAGATTCGCCAGTTGGCTTCGGATTGATCCTGATGCTCAGAACCCGGACCATTGAAAGCGATGCAATAGATTCCTGCTGCCATAGCGGCCTTGATCCCATTGGTGGAATCTTCGATAATGATGCAATTTTCTCTGGGAATACCGAGCTTTCTCTGGGCCAGTAAGAAGATGGCGGGATCGGGTTTGCCTGCACCTGCTTCCAGGCTTTCCGCGATCACTTCAAAGAAGTCGCCTAGACCGGTTTTATCCAGAATGACGCGGATGACGTCGATCGTGGAGGAGGAGGCCAGTGCAAGTCTAATTCCCTTTTGCTTGAGAAAAAAAAGAAGATCGACAACCCCCGGCATCGGTTCAATTTGTGGAAGGGAGCTAAAATAGTTGATGACGGTTCTTTCTGTCATTTCAACCAACTCGTGAAGGGGTTGACTTAATCCGTGTTTTTTTCTGATTTGGCTCCACATGACGGGGTTGGAGCTTCCCTGGTAAGAGACATGTTCCTCGGGAGTCATTACCACGCCAACCTCACTGAATAACCCGTTTTCAATGACTTTGTAAAGATTTTCACTGTCAATGAGTACTCCGTCCATATCAAAGATAAATGCCTTGCAATCCTCCAAAAGCATAAGAATAGATTTAATTTTAAAATTACTGAAATAAGATGTAAAAAGAAGGATCTGTGGATTTATTAATCAAAGAATCAAATTGGCAAAAGTGGATTGGATTTATCGCAATACACTCCGGCAAAAGAATGGCCGGAAGAATTTTTAGAAGGATAGCGCGACTATCTCTCCATCCAGCACACTCACTAAAATACTTCTTGGCCCTATCGGCAGCACTGCATTGATCATTGCATTGCTGATTTTGTGTTTCCAGGCGACCAGATGTGTTTTTCTGTTTATGGCAACTACCAATCCTGCAGAGGTTGGGACATAGAGGTAATCACCTGATTCGACAATGGGTGACGGGGCGATTTCATATCCCAGATCGGCTTTGCACTCCCAAGCCAACTGTTGATTGTCGGAAGCGGTATAGAAAGCATCGATGTTTCCCTCTGTCATATTTTTTATGTAAACAAGTTGCTTATCTTTCGAAATTCCGATGGATTCGCGGCAGGAATACTTTTGAGAATCCCAGATTTCCTTTCCCGAATTTTCATTTAGGGCAGTCAAATGCCGATCGGGGGCTGCAATAAAAATTTTGCCGGATCCGGCCACCGGCCATACCGCTGCAGGCGAGAGCATCCGGTTGCTGTATTTTTCTCTTTTCCAGAGAAGTCGGCCTGTTTGCTTATCGAGCGAATAGAATGCATTCCCCCAGGAACCGAAACAAACGCTTTCTTTCAGAATCAGGGGTTTGCATTCCACGAAGTTACGGACACTGTCAAAACTCCATATTAATTTTCCGTTTGAAAGGTTTATGCATCGAAATGAACCGTCTGAAGAACCAATGAAAATTTTATCTCCCTCAATGGCAGGGGAGGCAACAATTGGTTTTACGGTCGGATGCATCCAGATCAGTTTGCCGGAATTGCGGTCAAGGCAATAAATATTGTGGTCGGTAGAGGCGCCGACGACCCTGTTGCCCTGAATGGCCGGAGTGGTGTAAATTTTCCCGTGGGTTTTGAAAATCCAGTTTTTCTTGCCTGAATTGATGTTGATGGAGACCATTTCACCTTCGGTGTTGGCAAAGATGGCCTGATTTTTCTTTCTGGTTATCCCTGTACCCACATCGCATTTCTCCCGAATAATCCAATTTGTTTTGACCCCGGCATATTTTTGGTTGATGGAATAGTCGGGGCGTTTGTATGCGATCCTGGAAACAGAAGACGAATCGCCAGCAGTCATATGAGCGTAAAATTGATGGTCTCTTCTTATCGGGACTTTGCACCAGCATGGTAAGGTAATCCCGGACGACCGTCGTTCCCTGTAATAGATGGTATCTTTTTCGATGGTGACCAGGTTGTAACCTGCCCCAGACTGGCTTGTCCGGAGATTTGAGCGCCCCATGATTCCGGGTATCCCTTCAAAATCAAATAGTTTGTTTACGTGCCCATGGCCCAGAAGAGTAGACTGAATATTGACACTTTTCAGTTTTTCAATGATATCATACCAGTTGGAAAGTGATTCATCAAGGGGATAGTGGTTGACAAAAATGACTGGTTCCCTGCTAGTTTTTCTGCTTTCGAGTACTGAATCAATAAAGGATAATTGCTCTCGGGGGACCAGCCCAGGAGCCATTCGCATGTTTGGACCGGAAGCAGTACCCAGGAAAAGAAAGCCCTTCGTTTCAAACGCGAATTTTTCTGCACCGAGAATAGTGACGAAGCTGTTGTTACCACTTTCAGACCATTTAGAATCATGGTTACCTGGAAGTACATACCAGGGTTTATTCAACTGGTCAAGAATCTTTCTGGTCTGGATCAACTCCACATCAGACCCAAATTCGGTAAGGTCGCCAGTAAGCAGAATAAATTGGATATCCTCTTGAAGGTTAAGGTCATTTACAGTTTCCTGCAGATCCGCTGCTCCGGTCTGGCTCCCAACATGGCTATCGGTAATATGCGCAAAATGAATCTGCTGGGCATTTAACCCGGTCCAGATTAACCAAATAGCAACGAACAGAAAAGCCTTTTTCATGAGTCAATCTTTTAGGGAAAAATAATTGAAAATGGAGGCGAAAAAATGTCCTCACGGAGACGGGAAATTTGTCTTACAACTGAGAAAACCACCAGAAAATAGCTTGTTCAGGAGAAACTAATACTCCTGTTAGTTTTGATTTCGGTTATAAAGTTAGATTTTAATTGGTAAGACAGGAAAATAGCGGCATATTTTTGCAAAATGAAAAAGAATTTGGAGAATTTCGAAAAGATGTAATACAACATACAAATTAAATGTTTAATTTTATTAAAATTTTGTAATGTTTAGTTAATTGAAAAATCTATTCCAAAATTTAATCTATTCCAAAATGTCATTTTTAACCTGTTTGTTATGAAAAAAACGGTAGCATTAATCTTCATCTTGTGCATGGTTTTTCAACTGACTATGGCACAAAAGCGGTTGATTTCCGGGGTTATCCGGGATAAATCAACCAATGAGACACTTCCGGGAGTTTCAGTTCTTGAGAAAGGAAGCAAGAACGGAATTACGACCAATATGGATGGCAAGTATGAACTTTCGGTTTCCGCGGGTGCAACCTTGGTAGTCAGTTATATTGGGATGAAACCTATGGAGGTGAAAGTAGGTAACTTATCCACTGTAAACATTTCACTTGAATCCTCAAATGAGGTGATTGATGAAGTGGTAGTTGTTGGTTACGGGCAGCAAAAGAGGGCCAATTTAACAGGAGCTGTTGCGTCTGTTGATACTAAAGTACTGGAGGCAAGACCTATCGCCGATGTGGGTCGTGGTCTTCAAGGAACTACCCCTGGACTAAGTGTCGTCATTCCAAGTGGAGAAGTCGGTTCTGATCCGGTCATGAAGATTCGTGGTCAGCTCGGATCCCTTCAGGGCGGTTCTGCACCTTTGATCTTAATGGATAACGTGGAGATTCCATCCATACAGATGCTAAATCCTGATGACATTGAATCCATTTCAGTCTTGAAAGACGCCGCATCAGCTTCCATCTACGGAGCAAAGGCAGCTTTTGGTGTCATCTTGATTACTACCAAAAAAGGGGCAAAAACGGAGAGTGTCAATGTAAGTTATTCAGGCAACTATTCGGTTCAGAACATTTCCAAAAAAATGGAAATGGCCAGACTGGATGCCCTGGAATATTCTACTCTGGCAATGGAACGGGTAGGAGCCGTTGCAACTGGTGCATTTTGGATGGTGACAAGAGAAGGTTTTGAAAAAGCCAAAGTGTGGCAGACGAAATACGGTAATTCAGTCAAACCGAATGATCCTATGTTGTATGGTCGCGACTGGTATGTAGATGCCAATGGTCGTAAAATCGGACTTAGGACTTATGACCCTTATGATTACATGGTCAAAGAATGGGCACCAACACAGACCCACAATCTATCTGTGAATGGCAAAAGTGGTAAGACAGATTTCAACATTGGTTTGGGTTATTTAGGTCAGTCAGGGATGGTAAAACCAGCGAAGACGGATGATTTCAAGAGATACAATGGTTCCCTCAGGTTAAGTACGGATGTAGCCGACTGGATGAAGATCTATGCAGGTACCATGTATTCAAAGAGGATCAAACGTTATGGATACGCGACCAGCTCAACAACGGCAGATCCATGGTTGTATTTGTATCGTTGGGGACCAACCTACCCAATGACTACCGAAGATGGTGATCCGATTAGGAGCCCTGCATCTGAACTGGCCCAGGCAAATACTGCTGTCCAGGAGACTAATTATACCAGTTTGAACGGCGGATTCATCATCACACCGCTAAAAGATTGGAAGATCAACTTTGATTATACCCATGCCAATCAGGAATATATGAATGACAGGCCTGGAACTCGCTTTACTGCACGTGACAGCTGGTCAGCTGCGGTTGCAAAAAATGATGCTACGGGGAACAGAATTTACATGGATGATGCGGGCCAAGTAGTTGCCTCAACTGCAACCAATGCTATGCCTGCCTATCAATTGGTGAATTCAACTTATACAGGCGTTGGTGCAAATCCTGATCATATTTACCGGATTACGCAGAATGACCAATGGAATACAATCAACCTGAACACAACCTATGAGATGAGTCTCAATGATATTCATAAATTCAGGTTTATGCTTGGAATGAACAGTGTGGCTTACAATTATGAAAACAATTGGTCTCAGATCACACAATTGGTGGATTATTCAAATCCACAATTCAATTTGGCTACCGGTGTCCAAACGACAGGTGGAAACAAATACTGGGAATCTCAGCTGGGTTACTTCGGTCGTGTGAATTACAATTTCAAAGACAAGTATCTGTTGGAAGCCAACTTAAGGTATGATGGAACCTCTAAATTTCCAACGAGTCTGCAATGGAGATATTTCCCTTCCTTCTCAGGAGGTTGGCGTGTAAACGAAGAATCCTGGATGGACTGGACGAAACCAATACTCAGTGCTTTGAAAGTCCGTGGATCCTGGGGTACCATTGGAGACCAAACTGTCAGCAACTCGCTGTATGTTCCAACCATGACTGGTTCATTCAACAATTTTATTCTGGGTGGTGCCAAACTCTATCAATTTGGGACACCGGGAGCCGTTTCCGCGACAGTTACCTGGCAGGATATTACAACGTTGGATTTGGGACTGGATGCCCGTTTCCTGAAAAGCGAATTGGGTGTTTCATTTGACTGGTTCAGGCGCAGTACGGAGAATATGATTGTTCCGCAAGAAGGTATTCCGGTTACTTACGGTTCAGGAGCTCCTCAGGGTAACTTCGGTTCTTTGAAAACGGATGGAGTAGAACTTCAGCTGGACTACAACCACCGTTTTAAAAATGGGGTGGGCATCAACATGGTAGCCACTTTCGCAGATGCAAAAACCATCATCACGAAATATGGGTCAACACAAAGTATAGACTCGTGGTATGTGGGTAAAACGTATGGTGAAATCTGGGGCTATGAAACAGACAGGTTGTATCAGAAGGAGGACTTTGTTTATGATGCTGCAGGAAAACTGATTACCACTACCTCAAAAGATGGATTTACGGTAAATAAATTGAATGATGCTACAGTGGCGACTCAAGGTAAGCTTCAATCAGGGAACTTTGTGTTCGGACCTGGTGATGTTAAATTCAAGGACTTGAATGGCGACGGAGTGATAAATGCCGGAAACAGACTGCTTAAAAATGCAAGTGGTGCACCAGATTACGGTGACTTGAAAAAGATTGGAAACTCAACGCCACGTTACCAGTACAGTTTCCGTGTTGGGGCTGATTACAAAGGATTTGATGCCTCTGTATTCATTCAGGGCGTTGGTCAACGCAGTGTATGGGGCGAAGGTTCTACGGTAATTCCAGGTTATCAGGCATCCGACGGTGGTATGCCAGAAGCCATTGCCGGAAATTTCTGGAGAGCCGACAGAACGAATGCTTTCTATCCTGCTCCCTACAACCAGGCGGGAAGTGGTACGACACTGAACATGCAGATTCAATCCAGGTATTTGTTGAACATGGCCTACATGAGAATCAAAAACATTACTGTTGGTTATTCTTTGCCTGCCAGTGTTTTAAGAAAAATTCAAATCAGCAAGCTTCGTGTATATGTTGCGCTGGAGAATTTCTTCACCTTTGATCATCTTGGAACGCTTCCTGTTGATCCTGAGGAAATTGAGGGCTATTCCATGTGGAATACCACCAACTACGATGCAGGACGAACTGGTGTAGGTGTACCAACGTACAAAAGTGCTTCAGTTGGTATTCAGTTGAACTTTAAATAACTAGAACAATGAAAAAATATATATTGAGTTTATCGTTGGTAGTTACGCTTGTTTTGACCAGCTGCAGCGGCTTTCTTGACAGGCCTTCCCTGACCACCATGAATGATGGAAACTACTGGACTTCTGAAAATAACATCCGGCTTTTTGCCAACGGATTTTATACGAACTATTTTGTAGGTTATAATTCATCCTTTACCTATGATTATGCACCGTTAAACGGA
Organism: uncultured Bacteroidia bacterium; assembly: GCA_903854235.1. Lineage (GTDB taxonomy): Bacteria > Bacteroidota > Bacteroidia > Bacteroidales > Prolixibacteraceae > CAINVV01. The sequence goes on from CAINVV010000227.1 coordinate 29,506, forward strand.
TACAATTTTTCCGATGATTTGACTTCAGCTGGAAAACAGGCGAATTTTGAATCTCAGGCTCCAGACTCCAGGTATTCTACCAGTGAGGCGGCAGCCTGGATGTCTACCTATGCGGGACCGACGTGGGATTTCGCCTGGGTGAGAAAATCCAATTTGTTCCTGGCAAGGGTAGAGGCTATGAAGGGCAATGCGATCACCACATCCGTTTATCAGCATTGGAGTGCCGTAGCCCGTTTCTTCAGAGGTTATGAGTATTGCCGTTTGGTAAGTGTCTTTGGAAACGTTCCTTATTTTGACAAAGTCGTAGGGGATTCGGAAATGGATTTGTTATACAAAGACAGAGATGACAGGACAGTCGTAATGGACAAAGTTTATGATGATTTTGTTTATGTTCTTGACAATATGCGGTTGGTAGATGGCGACGTTCAGTATCTAAACAGGTACATCGCAGCTGGATTTATCTCTCGCTTTATGTTGTTTGAAGGTACCTGGCAGAAATATCAACTGAACAACACGGTCAAGGCGCAGAAATATCTTGACCTGGCTGTGAAGGCTGCCAATATTGTCATGTCTTCCGGGAGATACTCCTTTACCAGCGATTTTCGTTCCTTGTTTGGATCTGACAACTTATCCTCCAACAAGGAGATGATTATGTACAGGGTATATGATGCAGCCATTGGTGTGACCCACGCTGTTGCTTCGTATTCCAATTTATACGAAAGTCAGTCGGCTTCTCCCAACTTGAAACTGGCCAAAGCCTTTATCTGCAGCGACGGGAAACCGTATAAACTGTCTACTGTAGCCAATGCAACACAATTGGATATCAAGAGTATGGTTACCACACGCGACCCTAGATTTGAAGCCACTTTCTGGGGGGCACCGAAGATCGAGGCAGGAACGCTGTTGTATGCAGATAAATTCATCGACCGTGTTGGTGTAACCTATTATCCCGGCCCTTATCCTGCCATGTACGGCTCCAATACCAACACCAACGATGCACCTGTCATGCGATTGGCAGAGGTTGTCCTCAACTGGATTGAGGCCAAGGCAGAATTGGCCTCCATGGGCGGAACGGCAGTCACGCAGTCAGACATCGATGCCTCTATCAATGCCATCCGTCTGCGTCCTTTGGATGCTACAGCAACCGCGAAAGGGATTAAGAAGACCGCACCCTTGTCTCTGGCAACACTTCCCAACGATCCTGACCGTGATGCCGATGTTCCTGCCCTTATCTGGGAAATCAGGCGTGAGCGCAGAATGGAATTTGTTTTTGAACATACCCGTCTGCTGGATTTGAAACGTTGGAAGAAGATCAGTTACATGAACAATTCGGATCCTGATAACCTGCTTGGGTTGTGGATCAATTTCCAGACGGAATATCCGGCTTGGTTGGTGGCTGCCAAAGTCAACAAACTTAGGGTAAAGAAAGAGGATGGCACCATTGTTACCTACACTGGATCCAATGCTTCTGACATGGTGGGCTATTACATTCCTGAGAATGTTTCCAACAGGGATCCATTCACTGAAAGAGTCAATCTTGCACCAATTGGCAATACCCAGATCAGTGAATACCTGGGCAAGGGATACAAATTGACCCAAACTACCGGCTGGTAAAAAATGGGTTCTGATCAACAAAAGGGGCTGTACCAACTTGGTGCAGCCCCTTTTCTGTTTGTAAATATTTGTGGATTTATCCTTTTGGCCGAATTCCGATACCTGCCAATTCAGGGAGTAAAATTTTACCCTCGACTACTTTCATTCCCTCGAAGACATCGTTGGAAATAAGAAGATTGCCATCCAGATCGGCCCAATCAACAATTGGGGAAAGCTGTGATGCAGCGCTAACAGCACAGGAGGTCTCCGTCATGCAGCCGATCATGGTCTTCATCTTTAAGCTTCTGGCCATTTCGATGATCTTGTGTGCTTCGCGCATCCCGGTGCATTTCATCAGTTTGCAGTTGATTCCTGAGTAGACGCCGTGAATTCGGTCCAGATCACCAATTCGTTGCAACGCTTCATCGGCCATGATGGGAAGCGGGCTGTGCTGCGTCAACCAGGCTGTGTCGTCGAAATTGTGCTTTTCAAAGGGTTGTTCGATAAATACGACGCCCTGTTCCTTGAGCCAGTGGATCTTGTCGAGGGCCTCCTGTCGATCTTTCCAGCCCTGATTGACATCGACACAAAGTGGAACATTGGTTACAGATCGTACTCCTTTGATCATCTCCTCATCATTGCCCCCACCAATCTTGACTTTTAGTATTTTGAAGGCAGAAGCTTCCTTTGTTTTGGTCACTACCTCGTCACTTTTGGCCATCCCAATCGTAAAAGTGGTCAGGGGCGTCTTTTCGGCTGAGTAACCCCAAATCCGGTACCAGGGTTGATTGAGCAGTTTCCCAACCAGATCGTGAAGAGCGATGTCAACGGAAGCCTTGGCCGCACAATTTCCGGGCATTGCAGCATCCACATAGTCCAAAATCTCCTCCATCCTAAACGGATCTTTGAATTGTGACAAATTGAGGGTGGAAAGAAACTTGGTGGCTGTCTGATGTGACTCTCCCAAATAAGGGGGCATCGAGGCTTCTCCATACCCTGTTACACCTTCCCATTCAAGCTGCGTAAGCATGACTGCAGTCGATGTTCTGGAATTGGAGGCAATGGTAAAAGTATGTTTAAGCTGCAATTCATAAGGTTTGAAGGAAAACTTCAATCCACTTCCGGTAGGCTGATACCGGGGAAGGACCTTTCCTGCCTTAGTAAAGGAAGATAGAAAACCTGCGCCGGCGGCCAGAGAGGTTGCTTCCAAAAATGTTCTGCGGTTTGCTTTCATCGTAGGATCAAATATTACAAATTAATAGATCGTCAACTGTATGACCGTTTCGCAAGTGTCAACGTAAATCGTATTCCCCTAAGTTAATACCAGGGGTGGTTCTTGAGAGGAACAATACCTTTTTCCTTTGTGGTCCCAAGGATGGTTCTGCCTCCGAGCCAGTTATCAGTCCTGAATTGCGAGAAATTCATCTGGGTCGGGTCAAAACTGTCGATCCTGACGAAACCAGAGGAGTTGATATAGGCCCCATTCCCAAGGTAAAGGCCAACGTGAGTCGCCTTGGCAGGGAGATCTCCCTCGGCTTTCTTGCCAAAGAAGACCAGGTCGCCAGGTTTTAGCTTACCATATCCGCTTTGCGGATCCGTAAAAATTCCGTGTCGAAATTGTAATGAAGCATCGCGGGCCAAAATGTAACCATTCAGGAAAAAGACGGTCTTCACAAATCCACTGCAATCCACCCCTTTCGTGGAGGTTCCTCCCCACAAATAGGGACGACCCAGGAGCGTTCGGGCGCATTTGCTTAAATCCTCTGCGGTTGGGAGCCCTTTTTCTTTCCACATGGAAAAGTCCATGGCTTCTTCCAAAGGGATGGACAACCTTCTTCCATCCGGCATTTCAACCACTACACTCTGCCTGGAGAATTCATCCAATTTGAGAATACTTCCGGCCACCAGATCTGTGACGGCCTCTTTTGTCTCAGGATTAAAACCTGAGCCAAGGTTGCCAAGATAGATCACTCGCTTGTCTTTTCTCCAAGCATCCAATCCCAGAGCATCGGTCTGATAGATGGCATCATCATCGACCCAGCCCAGGTAGTGGTCGGGAGTCTGAATATAAATCCAGCGCCCGGATTTCTTTAGCAGATGAACCGGAGTCCCAAGAATGGCCTGCGAGATCATTTCGGCACTGTGACCAGGCAAGGCGCGGATGTTGCAAACACTAACATTGACCAGTCCCCAGGTTTTTTCCCCCATTGATTCACCCGGTAGAACAAGTATGCTGTCAATCGCGACCAGATTCGCTTTTGCCAAAGCAGTGAGCAATGCCTGTTTACATTCCGGGGAACTGGTCTCTCCGGAGGCTGTAAGTTGGGACCCGGTTTCCCTGAAATGGATTTGAAACAAATCTTCCCGGCTATCTGGTGCACATTGTTGGGCCACAGACTTATAAATTTGCTCAGCCTCCCTAACCGGGGAAGTGTTCGGTTGGCAGCCCACGCAAAATGCGGTAAAAACCAAAAGGTGAAGGAGACGCAACATATGTTTAACGTTTTATTGATACGATTTGAAGGACGATTGATTCGCTAAACAACCACATTCATTGTGACTGTTGAAGGAAGAAAGGATCAGTTGGGTAAATCTACTAATTTTTAATATCTGTATTTTTCCGCTATAGCCTTGTAGGATCATTTTTAAAAACAACAAATAACCGGAAAGTTGGGCCGTAGTTTTCATTTTCTGGTCTTAATTGATGCCACAGTTTTTATAAATGATGCGTTGAATTTCTGTCCTCACATTCAGTTCACTGATCCTGTTGTTTTCCCGTGTCGGGAAGACACGATTCGACAAGAAGATGTAGACCAGTCCATATTTGGGATCGACCCATACGAAAGTGCCGGTATAGCCCGAATGGCCAAAGCTCTCGGGGGAGGCGGCTTTGATGGGATAGGCTTCTTTTTCGCTCAATCCTGAATTGTTCAGCAAGGGTTTGTCGAATCCCATTCCACGTCTGTTGTTGTTTTGTGGAAATTGCACCCGGGAGAACTCCTTCAGCGTCGATGCCTTCAGGTATTGCTCCCCACCGTAATTTCCCATTTGCAGGTACATCTGCAGTAGTTTGGCCAGGTCATTTGCGGAGGCAAAGAGACCGGCATTGCCGGAAATGCCTCCCAATACAGCCGAAGATTCATCGTGTACGGTGCCTAGCAGTTGTTGTTCTCGATAGTAATTATCCAGTTCCGTTGGGATAATCTCATTCTCGCTAAATTTAACCAACGGGTTGTAAGTAATCCGGTAGGCTCCAAGCGGTTTGTAGAAATTGGAATCCAGCTGCGCCAGATATGGTTTGCCTGAAATTGTGCCAGTGATTTTTGGGGTCAATACAAATGGAAGGTCGCTGTAGACATAACTGCCTCGGGATTTTAGGCGTGATTTTCGAATGATTTTGAAAACTCTATCTGGAAATTTATTCTCCAGATAGAGTCCCTTGGCTACCTGAAGCGGATGTTTTCTATCGGCTTCAAAGGCATACCATGCTGCAGTAATTTTCCCCTTTTTCAACGTCTCTTTCCAAAATGGAAGAAATGGAATGAGACCTGATTGGTGCGCCAAAAGCTCCCTGACCGTAATATCCGATTTATTGCTTCTATGGAATATCCTGTTTCTCCATTCCGGATAGTAGGCCGAGACTTTCTCATCCGGATTGACTTTCCCTTCGTCGTATAGTTTCATCCAGGCAGGCAGGCCCGCTGTCATCTTGGTAACGGATGCCAGATCATATAAATCATTCTCACGCTCTGGAATGATCCGGTCGTAACCGTGGAAACCATAAGCCTTGTGGAAAATTACCTTCCCGTCTTTGGCCACCAGAACATTGCAACCAGGGAATGCTCTTTGCTCCAGGGCTCCAGAAACAATGGAGTCGATCTGTCTGTTGATTCTATCAGAAGCTACTCCAACCTCCTCTGGCAAGGTATATTTTAGCCTGATAGATTTTGAAATCGAAATGCCTTCTCCCATCTTGAACTTCCCGGTTACGGAAACGGGAAGCTTACCTTTGGCCCCAATCCCTCCAAAAATAAGTTGGGCGGAAAGTTCCTGGGCGAGTGAGTCATTTTGATAGGCCAACAAAATCCCATCCATCTTTAATGGTGCTTTTACCTCTCCCAAACCATAAGGACTGCAAAAAAAGGCAACAATTGTTTGTTGTTTGCCGGAAAGAAAAGTTAAAAGAGAATCTAACCCGCCTGTAACGCCATAAGGCCTTGATGGAAGTGCTTTTTGGTCGCTTCCTACCTGCATCGAATGACGAAGTTTGCTTTCGTACATGGAATGTACGCCGGTAATAACGAGGTCATACTCCCCCAGTTTCTTCTGAAGTTCCACCCTTTCGGACTCAGAAAAATCTTGTTTTAGTTGAAAATGATCCACCTTTGTGTAGTTGGCCAACATCCTCTGGAAGGGCGTAATTCGTTCGCTTCCTACAGCAACCGACGCGATGCGTGTACGCTCCAGGTGAGCTACAGGTATGACACCATTTCTGTTGTTTAAGAGGGTGAGGGAGGATTCAATTATCTTACGTTTGACGAGTTCGGTTGCAGGTGTATTCAGCTCTTTGACCAATAATCCGGTCTCGATTTTTATTTTGCGATTTAGTCCGCACCACAACTTGGCTGCCAGCACTTTTCTGCATTTTAGTTCAAGTTCCTCTCTGGATAATTCATTTTTTTTCAGGGCTTCCACGACGGATTTTACCACCAATTCGGGATCTGCCGGAAACTCCAGAACATCGTTTCCTGCTTTTAATGCCAGAACCGCAGCCCTGCCAGGTTCAACGTAGCCATCTACCCCTTTCATGTTCATGGCATCTGTGAGGACCAGTCCTTTGAAATGCCATTCGTGGTGAAGGATCCGATCTATTATCTGCGGGGATAGGCTGGAGGGCAGATTTTTGGTTGAATCCAATGCCGGAACTCGCAGGTGTGCAGTCATGATACATCCAATACCGGCCCTGGATAAAGCCTGGAAAGGATACATTTCAAGCGAATCGAGCCGTTGTTTGAAATAGGGGAGAACCGGAAGCAGCAGGTGGGAATCCGTCTGGGTATCTCCGTGACCAGGAAAGTGTTTGGCTGTTGCCAGGATTCCATTTTCCTGCAAGGCACGCATGCATGCCAGGCTAAAATCTGTCACTTGGTTGCGAGATTCTCCGAAAGAGCGCATGCCGATAATCGGATTCATCGGTTCTGTGTTGATGTCGCAGGAAGGACCGAGGGTGATGTTGATTCCGATTCGCCTCATTTGTTGTGCCATCTCTCTGGCTCCCTCCCGGGCGAGTGTGGTATCCCCGGTTGCACCTAGTGCCATGTTGTATGGAAAGGGGTTGATCCCCTGTAACCGCATGCCGATGCCCCATTCTGCATCCATTGCAATCAAAAGGGGTGTGGTAGAAATGGATTGGTAGAAATTGGTCAGATTGGCCTGTGTCACGGGATCCCCTTCAAAAAAAATAATTCCGCCAAACCCGTATTTTTTTATTAGATCGGCATTCTGCAACTGTTGGGATGGCTTATTCCTGGCTGTAACAGATATCCACACCAGTTGGCCGACCCTCTGTTCATTAGAAAGAGAGAGGTACACCGAATCCACCCAGGGATGATGCATCAATTTTTCAAGATCTACCTGGGAATACGCAACCTTATAAACAAAAAAGATCAAGGCCAGAACAAAATATTTTTTCATATCACGGCTTCTTCTGTTTGCATTAATCGAACTTTTCTAACGGATTCTTTTTCCCAAAATCCGGTTTTACATTCAGAAAGAGTACCGGGATAACACCCGGAACCATGCACAACATCACCCACACAAAGAAATGCTTGTATCCGATAATCTCCTGCAACCATCCAGAGAACATCCCTGGAAGCATCATACTCAGGGCCATAAATCCAGTGGCAATGGCAAAATGGGCGGTTTTATTTTCTCCTTCTGCAATGTAGATCATGTAAAGCATGTAGGCGGTAAAACCAAAACCATAGCTAAACTGTTCGATGGCAGCACACAGACTGATGATTAAATAGTTGGATGGCTGGGCATAGGCCATATAAACATAGGCTACATGAGGGATGTTGATGGCAAGAACCATCCACCACAGCCAATACTTGAATCCCTTTCTGGAAGCAGCGAGGCCACCCAGAATACCTCCGGCTGTGAGCGCCAGAATACCAAAAGTGCCATAAATGAGGCCAACTTCACCGGTTGTCAGACCCAATCCACCTACCTGTCGCGGATCCAGCATAAACGGAGAGGCCATTTTTATCAACTGTGCCTCTCCAAAACGATAGAACAACAAGAAGGAGAGTATGACCCAGATTTCCTTGCGCCTGAAGAATGAACCAAAGGTCCGGAAGAAGGCTCGAAACAGGTTTTCTTGTTCCTGGATGACCCTCTTGTCTGAAGGAGGATAGGGTAACATCAATCGGTGGTAAAAGGAGAATAGAACAAACAAAATGGCTAATATAAGGAAAGTGAGACTCCAGGCGAGGTGAATGTTTCCGGAAGTTCCTTTAAAACTGGCTTCCGTTGGAGCATTGAGTTTGGAATCCGCCTGAAACAAAAGATAGGCAGGTTGCTCCCAGTTTTGTAGGTTAAAGGCCAGTCGCTCTCCTTCCAACAATCTAAGATCATTGTCTCCATCCTTCATTTTGAAATTTAGAATCATCTCTTTACCTGCTTCCGGTTTGCCGTTCAGTTTGATGGCCACAATCGCCAGATTGCCAGTCATTTTTTCACCAGAGGTGATCCCTTCTGTTTTAGGAAAGTGTTTTTGAAGGAAGCTTTTCAGGGGAGAAGAGACATAATCGGACCAAAAGGAGGAACTGTCGTCTTTTCTACTGGCCGCCAATGGGTTGCCATTCCCTACAAACCCAAATTCGAGGTTGTGACTGGTGACGATTTTGCGCACTGAATCCATCTGCCTGGCAGTGATGTTTTGCGTCGTGAGACTGGCCACCTCGGGGAAAGCAGAAAAACTGGCAGTGCCGGATTGTGCCTTTGCATCCTGAAAAAGCTGGGGAATTGTGATCGTTCGTGCATAGGAAGGATTGGCTTTCACCTGGATATCAATCGGAGGCAATCCGGTTGTGGTCTCAAAATATCCAGCAAGAATGATTAACAACCCCTGACCAGTAATCATCGCAATGCGGTAAAAAGTACTTCTTATCCCAACAAAATAAGCTTGTTGGTGTTCATTAAGTCCTAGCATATAAAACCCATCGGCCGAAATATCATGCGTAGCTGAACTGAAAGCAAGCAACCAGAGGAAGATCAGGGTTATTTTGAAATAGCCAGGCAATGGAATGGCCAGAGCTACCCCCCCCAACGCAGCACCAATCACCAGTTGCATGAAAATAATCCACCATCGCTTGGTTTTAAAGAGATCCACCACCGGACTCCATAATGGTTTAATGACCCAGGGTAAATAGAGCCAACTGGTATACAGGGCAATATCCGTATTTGAAATGCCAAGTCTTTTAAACATAATTACAGCAACGGTCATGGCCACTACATAGGGAACGCCCTCTGCAAAATAGAGGGTTGGGATCCAGGTCCAGGGGTTGCGGAAAGCTTTTTTCATATTAGGCAGATTAATTCAGTAATTGTCGGAAAAGATCTCTTATCTCTCATATCTTTTTTCAAGTTCTGCTCCCACAAAATAGTGTTTCAATATTTCTTCGTGAGCATACCCTTTTTCTCCCATCATGGCAGCACCGATCTGGCAAAGTCCGACACCATGGCCCCAACCGGCACCTGTTAAGATGATTTTACCGGGGATGTTGTCACTCCACTCTTCGTAATCGACGACAAAAGCCGAGCTGTACAAATGTGAGTTGGACAGTATTTTCCTTATTTCCAATTCTTTGCCGACTGTTAATGTCTTCTTCGTACCGATTATCTTCATTTTTACTAGTCTGCCAGAATTTCCCCTTTCAACAGGTTGGATTCCAATAATTAGTCCGAAATCAAATCCGGTTTTTCTTAGAAGGAGTTCAGAAAGCTCAGATTGCCCAAAGGTTACCTTCCACCTGTAAAAATCCATGGTTTCCTGATCGTAGTCGTTAAGCACCTGTGAAAGGACCTTGTGATCGGTGGTGTTGCAAAAAGCATCGGGAGAAGAGCGAATCCATTTATCTGCCTCGCGTTCATTTGTCAGCACCGGAACGTCCCTGATATGACCTTCAGGTGTGTCATAGAAAGTCTGCAAGTAAGGATGAACCTCCGGTTCCCATACTTTTTCAAAGGTTTCCGTCGCACCACCGCAACTCTTGGAGAAACGTGCATCACACACTTGTCCCTCAAACATCAAGACCATACCGAAGGTATCGGTTACTGCTCTTTCAACGAGATTGCTGCTTTGACGTGTAATGCCCTGATAGCGTTGACAGTGGTCATCGGCGCAAACATCAAATAGTTGATGATCTTCCCGGTCATACCATCGAATGTATTCTTCCTTTGTTTGATGGATGGTTTGGTAGTTGACTTTGGATGCTCTTAAGTCACTCCCTTTTACGACCTGAGCTATTAGCCAGGAGCGGGAGATGACTGCATGTGCCTTCAACAGTTCCAGGCTGCTGGTGGCGCTCATCTCAGAGGAGATTACACTAATCAGATAATCTTCCAACGGTAAAATATTAATGGCCTGAAGTTTATTCCCTTCCGGAAGAAATTGGAGGGCGCCTTTAAATAGTTGATCTTCCTTTCGCTCCCAGTGGAATTGCACCCCAATGGTAACATCGGACAGTTCGAAGGAACAGTTGTTTGCATTCAGTGGAATAAAAGTAAGATCGGGTTGGTCAAAGGGCAGACCATTGAGCGAAATTTTCCCATCTTCCAAACGGATGACCTGTTTCCCAGAACAGATGGTCCCATTTTCAAACTGCGTATATTCACCGTTGAGGCAAAAACGAATTTCCGTTTCTGCCATGATCCCTATCTTCAATTGTGGCTGATTCATGTTAAATGACCTCCCTTTGAAATTTGGAAATGGATTGGCGAAGTCTTTGAAAACCTTCGTCATCCAAAGTTACCTGGTTAAAAATATCCAAAATAACCGATTCTGTTATTTTTTCGTAATCCTCATGGCGCGGGGTGATGAAGACCCCGCCAAAATCAACGGCAGCAGGACTAATGAGCAGTTGCCTGTCACCCTCCTCAAAAAACTGGGAAGGGCGATGCAGTTTGCGCGGGAAGAGATGAATGATCCATTTCCCCTCCTTAAAATAGCTGAGCAGGTTCATCATCGGCTCCACCTTGCCCGGTTGAAGTTCTCCCAAGCTACTGGTGACGTACTCCAAAGCGGATACCCCAGCTTCCGCACGCTCAAATTCAAAGGAAATCATCTTTCTGACATAGTTTCCAAAAGCCCATATTTTTAATCCTTCCGATTGATGGAGTAGATATTCGGTTTGGATTTTTAAGGTTTCAAAATCTTCTTCGACAGGCATAAAACCATTTTCTCCGGCTTGAAAATGGAGATGGTCGGGTGCAGAAGCTCCACATTCCGGACCATTGTAAAACACGGTGTAGCCTGTCATTTGAAGGGCAAATTCCAACAGGGCGGGAAAATTTCCACTGATTAGCTGGTCTGTATGGTGAAGAAATGGAAGTGTGAAATGGATCCGAAAGATCGGAAAGGGATTGACCAGAAGCAGAAAATCGTGCCCCATCAGGAGATGTCGCTGCTCCTCAGGACGATTTTCGGTACATAAAAAGCATTTTCGTGCGGTGATGGAACCCCTGTCCACTTTGGCAGCAGAAGATCGTATTCTTTCGGGATTGAATTGAATCCTGAACTTCCATCCATTAAGGGTTAGATCCCGCTCTACTACCTGGTCCAGGTTGCGGTAATTGTCGTACGAGAGCTTCCAGTCATGGTTTTGGTCTATCAGAAAATTTCTGTACCTGTCGTTTTTTTGTACCATTTTTTTATGCACCATTTTTATCCTTGTTCATCGCCTTCCTGGCAAGGAATTCGATGGTCCTGATTCTGTCTTTGTAAAGATTGTGTCCATTCATCACCTCCACGCTTAAGGAGGCATCTGAATTGTCGTCCCATCTTCGGCAAAGATAAATTGGGTCATAGATTCTGCCAATCTGGTAATGTCTCGAAATAGCCAGTCCGAGGGCATAATCTTCGCCATAATTCACATTGGGCACTTTTATACAGCGAAGGACCGGTGTATAAAAGGCTCTTGGCGCGCCTAATCCATTAATTCGCAATGCATTATTTCGGCCATTATCGGGCGTCCATTCCTTATGGTCAATGATTCCAGGCGGAATTTCCTCGAGCGCAAAGTTGACCATCTTGTAGGAACCCACCACCATGGCACATTGCTCCCTGTAAAAAGCATCCACCACTTGCTGAAGGGTCGTCTCATCGAGATAAAGATCGTCGCTGTCCAGTTGAACCGCAAATTTTCCACACAGAGGGTGCGCCGCCGCTGCATTCCAGCAACCACCTATACCCAAATCCTTGCGGTCAGGAATGAGATGAATCAGCCTGGCATCTTTTTCGGCATATTTCTCGATAAGTTCAGTAGTCCCATCTGTCGAGTAGTTATCGGCGATGATCAGGTTAAAAGAAAAATTGGCTTTCTGGGAGAGGACGGAGACAATGGCATCTTCGATGGTACGCACCCGGTTTCTGACCGGTATAATCACGGATGCTTCCACGGGAAAAGACTCCGCGTTAAAGTCGACTGGGTGAAAAGTAGGCTCGAGATAGGCCCCCGAAGTTTTAAGAAAGCTGGTACAGACTTTTTCCATCTCGACCTGTACGGCCCGATTTTTGGGATCCACATAATCGAAGATTTTCTCACCAGAGAGACGAAGGTCGGATTCCTCTTCGGTATAGAGATACTCTGGAATCCTGAAAATCGGAGCAATCAACGATAGTTGGAGGCGGAGCGCATAAAGGCCAGCACGGGAAAGTCCCTTGTCGACCTGTGCGGCTGCCATTTTGAAATACTCACTCTTGTAAAACAGGAGTGAACCAAAATTGAAATCATCCCGCAAGCCACCTTCCTGATAGTCTATCACAGGATTTACCTCGGGAATACCTGATTTCACCGCCAGATAATTCGAATAGAGCATTCCGCTACCGGTATCTTCGGCTATTTGTACAAAGCGTTCCAGGGCAAACTGGCTCAATTTCAGCGGACTGTGCCTAGTATAGAGCAGCATATATTCCGAACGACCTTGGGCGGCGATGGTCTGAATGGCGGATCCACTGGTCATGCTATCCGTGTAAAGCCATTCAGCACCTTCCACGTCAAAAAGGGCCTTCTCAGATCCAATCAGAAATATTTTGGCAATCAAGGCAGAACTTCTCAGTTCCCTGACTGTTGCCTTTGTCTCATTTTCACTCCCAAAAGGGATAAAACAGGTAATCTTCATTTGTTATAATTTTTCATGTTTTGCCTGCTATTTTTTATCCAGAACCCGAATCACTTGGCCAATCAGAGCATCCCGTTCCTCCGTTGTGGATATCGTTTCGATCGGAATACCAAGAACGACGGCTGCATATTTGCCCTTGAAACAGACTCCGGCACTTTTGTTGTCCCCAAAATAGCGAAAAAGAACGGATGCCCCATTCCCGGCAGGTTCAATGGCGTCGGGCGATTCTACTTTGTAAATGGTTGGATGCCAATTGTTCACATAGTGATAGGCTTCGATATTTTTTTCTTTCCAACCATTGACTGTGTAAATAAGACCAGATTTTGAGCCGTGGCTGGTTCGTAGCGTGTAGTGAAGGGTTTCGGCTGCGAATTTTTTTGACAGCGAATCTCCACACAACGATAGGTCTGATCCTAGATAGGCGCCAGACAACAACAACTTGGCCCCATCATAATTGGCTATTCTGGTTAAGGCAGCTCTCATCCCCGGGGTAAAAATGGTGAAGTCCCTACCGGGAAAGCCAATGGACCTGCTGGTAGTCTTCTCTTCCCCAAAAATCAGATCTACTATCGAGAAAGAGGGGGTATTTATTTGTTGCTTTTCAAAAGCTTCGTCGCTCATTGAGATAAATCCGAATCCATTGTTTCGGAATGATTTTCCGTGAACATAGGGATAGTCGAAACTATTTCCAGGAACAATCCGGGTCTCCTGGTCTGCGTGACTGGATCCAAAACCGGAAGCATCATCATCCAGCCAAGGGGATTTGCGGTCAAAATCATACTGCTCTCCAATGTAGGATACGTTTTTAAGGTAGGAAACTCCTTCATCTTCCGACATCAGGAAGCCTGCCTTTTTACCGTTGTCGTAGGCTGCCGGAGCACATATTCTATCGAAGCCATTGACGATAAGTACTGGTTTCTTCCCGTCGATGGGAAGGGAGCAGGCGAGAATCTCGGATGGAAAGCTCTCACCGCCTTCATTGAAGGCGGTCACTTTGAAGCTGACAATCGTCCCTGGCTTCAGATTTGTAATTGACAAGGTAGTATCCCTGACTACAATCCCTTCATCAAATCCATCATCTTCAATCCGTTTGTATACCCTGTACCCAGATGGTTTTGCGGTGGGTTCAAGCAGATCAGTTACAGGAGTCCAGGAGAGTATCAAACGATTTTCCTCCAGGTTCATGGCCATATGGTCTACTGGCAATGGCTGAACGACGTAGGGAAACCCGTTCTGATAGGAAAGAAATTTTAATATTCCTTTGTAGAAGGCACGGCAAACATCGAACTTGAACCGGGGGTCCTGGGCGAGATACATGTCCGCGAAATTCTGGTGGGAGAGCAATTCAGACAAGATGGCCGGCACTTTGGGTCTTGCCGCCTCAAAATATTTTTTATTCCAGAGTCCTCGCCTGGTCCAGTCGGCTTTGTGCAATTTTTGCAAATCACCCACCACCTGGGATTGAACGATATCTGCAAGATCGCGGCTGGCCCATTTGGACTGTCCGTTGGGAAAAGTCTCCTTATCAAAGGAGGTATCGAAAATCATCAGGGAACCGATGATGGAGCTGTCGGGAGTGGTTCCTGCGTCGGTATGAAAGGCCATCGACAAATCCATCGGAATGCCCATCCCTTTCACATGAGGAGCCTTGGTAGGTCCATTGGGATCACCCATCAGGTAATTGACAAATTCACCCCGGCTCATGTAGTCGTCCTTGTAGTCCTCCTTGCCGCTTTCGCGCTGGGCAAAATTGGCAGCATCAGATCCACGGTTGGAATAATCGACCTTGGTACGGTTCAGGTTGTACACAATCGAATCGGGAAATCCTGCGTACTGGAGGTAGTACCTGGCCGCCTCCTGGTATCGGGGGCGTTGACTGGTGAAGGGAATCCAAGCCGTTGAATCCATCTTCCAACCCTTCTTTTCGCGTAGTTCATACAATTTTTTCAGTTGAGGCTCATTCCCGCGCACGATGTTTCCAGTCCCCCCACCGAAACGCACCGCATCTGCGGAGATCATTTTCCCGGGTTCACCGGAAGAATTGGCCAGCAAAACCATTCCCCGCTCTGGATGTTTGCCTTTTTCAAATTTGAAGGTCCCAAGGTAGATCCAAGTCCCTCCACCGATCGACTGGTTTACCCTGAAGGTCGTTTGTCCACCGGCATGGGAGATGGTGTAGCTTGCATCCGTTGCATTTTTTTCGCTTTGGAGATAGGAGATGTAAACGGCATAATAGTCTGTTTCAGGAATTTCCGGAACGTATTTGGCAAACGCATCAGCTGTTGATTTGGCTGCGACGGTTCGGGTGTGACCAAACTGGAATGGATTTTCCCCGTCGAACAAAAAAGGATATTTGAATGCAAATCCTGGCTGAACTGAGTTTTGCCAGTTTTCACCCTCCTCCTTGTATTCAGACCCGGGGGAAGATCCTTCTGCATCCACTACGACTTCTCTGTAGCCGAAATCCCTTTCGCGGGGTAACCACACCGTGGCTCCGGCATTCTCGAGCATCGGAGTCAGGTAGGGAACCACAAAACCAAGCGTCCAGATATCCTCAACGGTCAGGAAATCCCTTGCCCGCTGCCATTCCCAACGATCCAGCGTGTTTTCGTAATACCATCCGTGGCTGTGCCATAGGGAGATGTTCCGGTTGTCCAGCCCTTTGGGGAACTTTACATCCCGAGTTAGGTTGCGGGCCACCTGAGCGGGTCTTGGTCTGTTCACCGTCAGACGAGCGGAGTCGATCCGGTCTGATTTGCTTCGATAAAAATTAGGGACCAATTCTCCGATTTCTTTCCCCATGGTGGTGATGGTGAGGTTGCTTTTTTTGAATTTTCTACCGAGCAACAGCCTGTAGTCGGTGTAATATTTTTTTATATCCTCCGGTCGGAAGGGGATTTCACAGAAGGAAGGGTTCATAACCAGTTGGAGGATATCCCCCTTTGGGTTCATTTTGACGGTATCCATCCTGAATTTATAGTTTGTACCCGCAGAAACTTGTATGGCAAACTCTTTGGAAGCCTCTTTGGCCTTTTTGTAAAGCCGCTGTTTCTTATCAGCCATGGATACCTGCGTCAGCATTAGCAGGGCAAAGATCAGTAGCATTAATCTTGACAGAGGCAAAGCATATCCTTGCGTTCGATGGCAACTCAGGCGATATTTTTTCATAAGTGCAATTAAACTTTGATAAATATTTTCTTTTTGAACAAAAAATACCCCAACAACCAGAAGAGAAAAACGTGGGATATGGCAAAGAGCAACGATCCATTCAACTCTCCTGCCAGAGGCAGAAACACATTGTTGTACAACCAGGCTGAGCCGCTTATCATTTTCCCATTGGTCGAGGGAATCTGGATCAACCTGCCGAGAATCCTGGCCCATAATCCGGAGAAGGCAAAGATAAAAAGGGGGTTTACCCCGAACACGATAAAGAAGGAACACCAGTAGGAATATCCTTTCAAATCGATAAGCCAGATCAACAAGGCGAGCATTAAGGAGGCCCAACCAGCAGAATATAAAACATAGGAGCTGGACCAAATTGGTTTCGAAATGGGAAAATAGAGACCCCATAACCAGCCTGTAATCACTGCAAGAATGCCAGCCACAGCCAGCGTGAGGGGAACTTTCCCTTTGGGGGTCTCTTTGATGACGGATCCTGCCAGGTACCCAATCACCACCGTGACGATGGAGGGCAGGGTGCTGAAAATCCCCTCGGGATCGAACGGAATCCCAAAACCTCTGTAAAGATGATCTACGCCCAGCCAGGCTGTATCAAAAGGAATGGCAGGATTGCCCTGAAGGGAATATGGGTCTGTTCCTCCTCCCCAAGCAACCAATCCCCAATATAGGAGGAGGATCAATCCGCTTGCAAAAGGCAAATATTTCTTGTTCATGGATAAAACGAGCAAAGCTGCCAGTCCGTAGGCCAACGCAATCCGCTGCAAAACTCCCATGATTCTCAAATGGGCATAGTCAGCACTCCATTGGGGAAAAGAATTCAAGAAGAGGCCTATCGCAAAGATCAAAAGGGTGCGTTTCCCTATTTTCAGCAGGGATTCCTTGTTCAATCGGTTGCCATATTTGGAGAATGAAAAAAACATGGAAGCCCCGACCACAAAAAGAAAGAAGGGAAATACCAGATCAGTTGGAGTACACCCCTGCCAGGCAGCATGTTCCAGGGGAGCATATATATGTGCCCAGCTACCGGGATTGTTGACGAGAATCATCAATGCCACGGTCATCCCCCGAAGTACATCCAGGGCAAGATACCTTTGGTTGTTTGGTGATATGTTTTCCATCTTGTCAGTGTTTAACGAATTTAACCGGTTTGCTTTCCAAATGCGTTGGACTCAGCGCCGTTACAACATATCGGAAACGGGATGGCCTGTATCCTTTTGCTCCATTTAGCAGCAATTTTTGGTAGGAAGTGATGGCAATGATCTTGTTGGGGTGATCGGTATTTTTACGCTGCAATATTTTATAACGATAAACCACATACAGGCTGTTGTTCTCTTGCCTCTGCCACGACAAAACGATGTTTTTTCCTTCGCGTTGAAGGGTGGCATTCCCCGGTTCTGCAGGTATCACAGGATCAATTCTCGGGTTGACAGGAGTTAAGGAAGGAAATTTATAATGCTCATTTAGGAGCTTTTCCCTGATGCCAAGGGGATTGCTTTTCAGGAACTTGGCACTGAAATACATGCTGCCTTTAATTTCAGTGATGGTTCGGTTTAAACTAAGCTGCCGGTTGATTTCGTCGGAACTTCTCCAAGCCGGGTCTTTCGATGCTGGATCGAGCAGATACAAGGCTTGTCCCGTATAAATGTTGCAACCATAACTGTGATCGGCCCACCATTTTACCAGAATTTTGTAGTCAGCAACCTCTTTCCCAATGTACCAGTAAAGTTGCGGGGTAACGTAGTCGATCCATTTTTCCTGTTGCCATTTGAGGATGTCCGCATACAAATCATCGTAATTGGAGACGCCGGCTCTCGTATCAGATCCGTTTGGGTCATTTTTTTTGTTGCGCCATACTCCAAAGGGAGATATGCCGAACTCGACCGTAGGTCGGATGGCCTTGATGCTGTCGTGCAATTGCTTGATGATAAGATCCACGTTGTTTCGCCGCCAATCCTCCTTTTGCTGGGGACCAAAATTTCCAGCAAATTTTTTGAAGGACTTATCATCGGGAAAATCAGCTCCGGAGATTTTGTAGGGGTAAAAATAGTCATCGAAATGAATGGCATTGATGTCATAGCGCCTCACAAGATCACTGACGACATTGGCAACATGGTTGCGAACAGCAGGAATACCCGGATCAAAATACTTCTTGTTTCCATAGGTAACCATCCACTCGGGATGGGTATTGACCACATGATTGGGAGCAGCCTTTGTTTTTTCCGTGTTTTGGATGGCCCGGTAAGGGTTGAGCCACACGTGGATATCCAAGCCTCTCTTCCGGCACTCTTCAATGGTGAATTGCAGCGGATCGTACCAGGGATCCGGTGCGACACCCTGTTTGCCTGTCAGCCACTCTGACCAGGGTTCAATGGTTGAATAATAAAGGGCATCTGCATCGGGCCGGATCTGAAAAACAACCGTGTTCAGGTTATAGGCCTTCACCGAATCCAGCAAGGTTATCATTTCGGCTTGCTGTTCGGCTGTGGTTAAATGGGAACTGGATGGCCAGTCAATGTTCTCGACGGTTGCAATCCATACGGCCCTCATCTCCCGTTTGGGGTATTCCTTGTTTTTGGCTGAAACTGTCAATCCAACCATCCATAGAACAATAAATAAGTATTTCAGCTTCTTCACGAGATAGATCTTTAATATATTGTGGTACAAAAAAATAAGAGCAAAAAATGTACAAATTTCTCAGAACCTTAAACTGTCCCAGCATTCTTCTTGTCAGGCTCCAAGTCCTACAGCCCAATAGTTTCTCCGTCTCTATTGATAGCTCACCTCCATGTGCCAGCTCCACTTATCAAAATAGAGGTTTCCCCCTTTCCACTCCACCTCTCCGCGCTGGAAATCATAAGGCTCACTTCGGAAGAATTTCTTGACCGGAGTGAAGGGTTGGCTGATATCATCGTTGACAATCAATCGGTAGGCATCGATACTGGTGATGTAAAAATCACGGATCAATGGGTCTGGACTGTCTTGCAATCCAAACGATTGATCCAGAGGGATCCAGCCGTAACCCTCAAACCATACTTCGCACCAGTCGTGCAGGTTGACGGCTCCCGGATGGAGCATCCATCCGCTTTGCCATTTGACGGGAATTCCGGCATACCTGGCGAGGGTCATGAAGAGCAGGGTCTGCATCCCACAGTCACCGTGGTGATTTTCAATCACAAATCCGGGAATGTCAGACATGATGCTGTACTCCAGCGCACTGGCCCAGGTGACTGAATCGTTGATCCAGCGATATATTTTTCTGACCTTAAGCAGTGGATTAGTCTCGTCTTGTAAAATCCTCTTGGCGAGAGATTTGATCTTGTGATTGAAAATTATTTGAGGAGGTCTTTCTGCAACATAAACTTGATAGAGGAGATCATAGGTCTGATAGGGCTTCATCATTTCAGGTGTAAGTCGGAAGGACTGAGCAAAAGTAGTAACCTGAATTTCAGAATGGAAAACGGTAGGAAGATGAGCAGAGGTTGTCTTCTCGAGGTAAAGAGATCTTTGAAAATCTGACACCGGTGAAATCAGACTTTGAGCAGGTTCGGTTAGAATAAGTTTTACCTCTTGCTGCCTCGGGTGGTTTTCCCTCGGGAAGGGCATCCAGCAACGAATGGTCTCTCCTGCCGGAACGGCATCGGGTGCCACTGTGATGGTATAAGAGAGTTTCATCCTGACCGAATTGACGGGTTGACCGGATTGTTTGGTGTTTTGCACAATTTTCGCCAAATCAGCCACCCGGAATTGGGAGATCAAATCCGGCTCATTGCCCTCTTTTTGAACTTTCAGCCTTCGGTACAAACTATCCAGTCTGAAAATATTGCCTATACAGTTTTTGAAATAGTATTTTTTACCCTCAATTGTCAGGAAATCGATTTTATGCTCCTTTTCAAGCCTTAACATTTCTTTGGTATCAAATCCGGCATTGTACTTCTCCATTTTCTGGATGACATCGCTGTCGGTGAGGGTGAAATCCTTTCTGATGCGCGACATTGTTTCAAGCAGGGAATCGAGGCGTATATGGTCGGTCACCGGAATCTTATTGGTGCTCCTGAGCTGGGATGCCTCAAAAGCTGCCTCTGTGAAATTGCCTGCTTTAACCAGGTTTTCAAGGTGAGAAACACCCTTGTCACCGGAACGAATAGTACATCCGGTCAGACAAACATGAAGAAAAAGTGCCAGCGTCAAAATTCCAAATATACGGGCCATTGTTAAAAATATTAAAAATCAGTTAGAATGAAGTTGTCCTTTGCTCTTGTCTGCTGTTGACAGCTCTGTTATCTTGCAAAAGTGGTAACCTTTTCCGGTGAAAAATTCAAGTAATTCATCGAGATGGTTGTACAATTTATCGGTACGAAGTGGTGAAGTACCAAGATGAATGAGAAGAAGGGTGCCATTTAATCCATTTTTATCCGAGGATTCAAATTTCTTCAATTTTGTCATTATCTTTTCCGAGCTATTGTAGTTGAGCTGTTCAGGCGTGGTATAATCCGAGTTGGAACCGATACCGGGTGTGTAGTTGAGGATGGTCAATCCCAATTTGCTTGCCCTGTCAACGATTTCACGGTTGCACCACTCATAGGGAGGAAGAAAGTAGTTGGCCTCTTTCGTTTGGATCCCAAAAGTCTTCATGGTTTTGTAATTGGCTATCAGGTCATTTGTAAAATCAGCGGAATTCACCAGGGTTGAATCTCTTTTGATCCAATCGGCATACAGCAGATGCTTGTCTGAATGTGCACCCAGATAGTGACCGTCTGCAATCAGCCTCCTGATCAAATCTGAATTTTTGCCATTTCGGTAGAATTCGCCCGTGAAGAAAAAGGAGGCTTTGGCTCCATATTTTTTAAGTGTTTTTTCAATGGTTATACCACCTTCTCCAAATTCGTGTGCAGAGAAAATCAAGTAAATTTTTTTCTCCTGGCTGTCGAATCTGACGACCGCCCCCTGGCTGTCGAATGATCGTGAGGAGTGACCGGAAATGGTGTCGGACGCTTCCAGGGAGGAGAGCAGGTAACTCAAACTGGCGGTACCATCCATGGTCGGTTCGTTGGTGGAGTAATCCCCGTTATCGTCGTGATAGACGGCCCTCCCTCCCTGTAATTCTGCATGGGCATCCGACTTATGAAGCTTGATGCCAAGCAGCGAACCGTAGATCTGTCTGTAAACGGGACCATCTACCAATCCGCCGTAGGTTGGCTGTTTCATCCAATAGGTGATGGCTGAATGAGGGTCTTTCGGATACTCACCATAAGAAGGCATTCCACAGATCATCGAGGTGCCCCAAGGATTGCATCCAAATAGCCAGTCAGTAAGAGCGGCTTCCAATTCCTCAAACTGACGGTCTCCTGTAATCAGCCTGTAAAGTCTGGCCTGTGTAGCTGCAGCGACAACCAGATTGTTGGAGCACCAAATGAAAGGAATACCGATGGGGAAGGGGTCGTTGACCGAAAATTTCTGAAGGGAAGTTAAGCCCTGTCTTAAATAGTCCCTGAATTTTTTTGAAAGTAGCGTATCGCCGGACTGAGCCAGTAAGGTATGCCCCAGGTTGACAAAAGGATAATATTGGTAGTGACGGGCGCGATGAAGTTCCATCCAGGGAGTGACCGGTTCCAGATCTCCCCATTTGGCAGCAGCCAATTGATCCTCGCTGGAATGTGAGATTTGTGCCAGGTTAGCAGCAGCCAGTTCAAGGTCATCTGCGTAATTCTCCTCTTCATAAAAATAGGGAGAGACTACACAAGCCGTTTGGCAGACTCCTGGATCGGACAAGGCAAATTCCCACGCTTCGCGGGATTTTCTCTCCAGTTTAACGGAAAGATCCGGGTCGATGTTTTTAAATACTTTTGCGCCCAAAGCAAAGGAGGAGCTGAACTTGGCAGCTACTGAGGCGACCCCTGTGGTGCGGTTTCGGTGTTTTCCTGTTCCCTGGGGCTTTCCTGTTACGAAATAGACGGGTCTGAATTTTTTACCCAACCCATAGGATACGGTATCTTGATTGGGAAGCCGGTAGCCCCTGTGATCTCTGTCATCGGCTATCTGGTAATACATTTCATTCCTGGAAGGATTCATTTTCAAAAGCCAATCCAGACCCCAGCGGGCTTCATCCAGAATGTCGGGTATTCCGTTCGGACCTGATAGTCCGTTTGCCTGATAATTGTCCTTATAGACAGATGGGTTGCGGAGATAGGCGAACAACATTTGGTAGACTGCATTGGCTGAAGTGAGGGTATATTGAAGATAGTCGGAAGCATCGTGCCACCCCCCTGTGACATCTATCCATTTGCCGCTCTTGGTGGGGTGATCAACAATAATTCCGTCTGCGGTATGACAGGAATCTTTTAGAAACGGATTGAATCCACAACGCTGCTGCCGAAGATAGTTGAGAACATAGTCTGCCGAACCTCTGTATATGCCGAAGGAGATGGGGAATGGGGGTGAAACTGCGTTACCGGCTTCCAGGTGATATCCTCCCGGTTGTACGACAGAAGAAAAATTTAGCCTGAAGGCACTTCTTTGCCCCCATAAAGTGCCATCAGCGGCTTCCGGGACTCCTTTAAAGATGGTTTTGCCCGAAAGATTGTCAACCAAAACAAAATTCTTCAACAAAATTCTTTCGTCACTGAGGAAAACCGCTGTTTTTAGCCCTTCCGGGAGATATCCCATTTGATTTACCCTTATTGCATCCGCCCCGAAGGCAGGCGAACAAAGGCAAAGAACAGCTATGATGACACCATATATTTTATACATGGAAAGGAGTATTTGTAAGAAAAACATTCAGCCAATCCCATCTTCAAAAATAGCCTAAAAAATGAAAATTACAATATTGGTAATACATATTATATGTTACCTAAAATGTATTAATAAAATATTTATCTTTACGTTTGAAAATTATGTTGAGCGGATGCAATCTTGTTAATTATGCAGTTTTCGGGCAAGAAGAGGTTCAATATTTCCTGACCTTGAATTGTATATATTGAGTTAAATTGAATCAGCCCGTTTTGTGACATAGTTGATTGCATTGGAAGTATAAAGATAACTTAAAATTGCCGGTGTGATATTAATTGCAGATTCTGGATCCACAAAATGCGCCTGGAAATTGGTCTTTCCTTCTGGCCGGTTGGTTTCAATTTACACCTCAGGAGTTA
Source organism: uncultured Bacteroidia bacterium (assembly GCA_903854235.1). Taxonomy (GTDB): domain Bacteria; phylum Bacteroidota; class Bacteroidia; order Bacteroidales; family Prolixibacteraceae; genus CAINVV01. Next base: position 52,827 of record CAINVV010000227.1, read on the forward strand.
ATCCGTTTTTCAGATCGACGGAGTCGATTTACGAAGAGTTAGCGATTGAACTCCTTCCAAAAATTACAGCTACCGTAGGGGATATCTATTTCTATGGTTCCGGAATCCTCAATGAGGAGAAGGCGGATGTAGTCCGACTTGCCCTGCAAAAATTATTTCCTGGTGCCAGGATCGAACTCTTCAGTGACGTTGTCGCTGCTTCCAGATCCCTTTTTGGCAACAGCGCAGGAATTGCCTGTATTCTTGGAACAGGATCCAATGCTTGTTTGTATGATGGTCAGAAGGTGGTTGGCGGAATATCACCACTTGGATTCATCCTCGGGGATGAGGGCAGTGGTGCCGTTTTAGGGAAGAAATTGCTGGGAGATTTTTTTAAAGAGGTCATGCCGGAGCCACTTCGTAAAAAATTTGCACAAAAATACCAACTTACCAGAGCTGAAGTTCTTCAAAGGGTATACAAATCAGAGAAGCCGAACTTCTATCTGGCATCTTTTGCCCCTTTTCTCTCAGAAGAATTTTCCTCAGACTATGTCCAACAACTGGTAAAAAGCAGTTTGATCGAATTCTTTGAGCGCAATGTCACCAAAATTTCCGGATACGAATCCCACTCCATCGGCTTTGTGGGATCCATCGCTTTCCATTTCAAGTCGATTGTAGAAGAAATTTGTGAGCGTTATCGCCTTCCTTGTAAAGCGATTCTTCAGGAACCGATGGAAAATTTAGTGAAATACCACCAGAACATTATTAATTAAGCCTGAAATATGAATACCGAAAGTATTACCGAAAAAGATTCGCTATATCACGATTTGGAAAAGATGTCGGTAAAGGAGTTGCTTCATCACATCCACGAAGAGGATAAGAAAATACTGCCAGCTGTAGGGGCAGTGATTCCGAAGATTGAAGAGCTGGTAGAGCAGGTATTTCTGAGGATGAAGAAAGGTGGGCGACTGTTCTACATGGGAGCCGGTACAAGTGGACGTTTGGGTATTTTGGATGCATCTGAGATTCCTCCAACATTTGGCGTGGGCCACGGACTAGTTATCGGTCTGATCGCGGGGGGTGATAAGGCCATTCGGAAAGCCGTTGAGGCCGCCGAAGATGACGAGGAGGTTGGATGGAAAGAGCTTGAAAAACAGGATATTAACGAACTGGATACGGTGGTTGGTATTGCCGCTTCCGGCAGAACTCCCTACGTAGTTGGTGCCGTTAAAAAAGCGAGGGAAAACAAGATCTTGACGGCCTGCATTGTAAATAATCCCGGCAGTGTCCTTGCTAGAAATGTGGACATTGCCATTGAAGCGATTGTTGGCCCGGAGTTTGTAACAGGAAGTACGCGCATGAAATCAGGCACTTCACAGAAAATTATCCTGAATATGATCACTACTTCGGTCATGATCAAGCTGGGCAGAGTGAAGGGGAATAAAATGGTCAATATGCAACTTACCAACCAAAAACTCGTGCACAGGGGAACCCGGATGATTGTGAGTGAACTGGGTTACAGTGAAGACAAGGCCAAGAGACTCCTTTTGTTGCACGGATCCGTAAATGAGGTTCTTGAGGCAGCTAGAAATGAAAAATAGGAAATAAAAAAAGGGAGATCGAATCTCCCTTTTTTTATTTCATTACCTCTTTAAGTAAATCAGGTATTTCACTTGGAATCCTGGCTACCTTGACTCCTACCCGTTCGAAAGCCTTTATTTTTTCTTCGGCAGTACCACTTCCGCTGGAAATAATTGCCCCGGCATGACCCATGCGTTTCCCGGGAGGTGCAGACTGTCCGGCAATAAACGCAACGACAGGCTTGGTCACGTGATCCTGAATAAACTGGGCAGCGCGTTCCTCTGCATCGCCACCAATTTCACCTATTAAGACGATCGCTTCTGTTTCAGGATCATCCTGAAACATCTGCAACAATTCCAGATAATAGAGTCCGGCGACCGGATCCCCGCCGATGCCCACACAGGTACTCTGACCAATGTTGTTACTCGTAAGTTGGTATACCATTTCATAAGTCAGGGTACCACTACGGCTCATTAAACCAACATTCCCTTTCAGAAAGATATTCCCGGGCAAGATGCCCACAAGTGCTGCGTCCGGAGAGATTAATCCCGGGCAGTTTGGACCAATGAGTTTGGTTCCTTTTTTAACCAGGTAGGGCATTACTTTGACCATATCGAGGGTTGGTACACCTTCCGAGATGGCGATAACCAGTTCAATTCCGGCTTCAGAGGCTTCCAGAATGGCATCAGCCGCCAGATGAGCCGGCACAAAGATGATAGAGGTGTTGGCCCCTGTTGCTAGGACGGCAGCTTCAACCGTATTGAAGACTGGAATGCCATCCACTGTCTGACCGCCTTTCCCAGGGGAGACGCCGGCTACCACATTTGTTCCATAGGCTTTCATTTTGCCTGCGTGAAAACTTCCATCTCTGCCAGTAATTCCCTGTACCAATAATTTTGTATTCTGATTGACTAAAATGCTCATATCTTTTAAATAAGGTGGTTCTTAATTTTTCGCACACAATTCAATGGCTCTCTGAGCAGCCTGACTCATGGTCTCCACAATGGGAAGATTCGCCTGTTTCAGAATTTCCAGACCTTCTTTGGAGTTGGTTCCTGAAAGACGTACCACTATTGGGACCTCAACCTTTATTTTTTCCAGGGCAATGATCAATCCACGCGCAACATCGTCGCACCTGGTGATCCCACCAAAAATGTTGATCATAACAACCTTCACATTTTTATCTGAGAGGATCAGGTTCATCGCATCAATGACCTTCTGAGGATTGGAGCTTCCCCCGATATCGAGAAAATTGGCAGGTTCCCCACCAAAATATTTGATCAGATCGAGCGTTGCCATTGCCAATCCGGCACCATTGACCATACAGCCAATCGAGCCGTCCAGCCGGATGTAGGTAAGGCCTTTTTCCTTGGCATCCAATTCTTTCAACTCATCTTCTGTTGGTTCATTCAATGCTTCAATTTCAGGTTGACGAAACAGGGCGTTGTCGTCGAAATTCATTTTCCCATCCAGTGCGAGAAGTTGTCCCTCAGAGGTTATAACCAGCGGGTTGATCTCTACCAGAGAAGAGTCGGTATCCATAAATATTTTGTAGAGCTTCTGAAAAAGATCGGCCCCCTGTTTCACAAGGCTGAAATCAGTAAAGAGCGCAAAAGCAATTTTTCTGGCAAGAAAAGGAGTCAGCCCAAGGTCCGGATCGATGATGAATTTGTGAATGGCATCGGGATTCTCCTTAGCCACCTCTTCAATTTCTACCCCACCCTCACTGCTGGCCATAAAAATGACCGACTTGGAGTTGCGGTCAATGGTCAATCCAACATAAAATTCAGAGGAGAATTTCACCCCCTGGGCGATCAGGATTTTCTCAACGGTGTATCCCTTGATGTCCATCCCAAGTATTTTTCCGGCAAATTCCGGAACCTCTTCCTTGGTCCTTGCCAATTTGACACCGCCTGCCTTGCCCCTGCCGCCTGCGAGTACCTGTGCCTTGACAACAACAGGAAGTCCCAGCTTTTCAGCAGCTGTCACCGCCTCTTCTACCGTGTAACATACCACTTCATTGGTTACGGGAATCCGGTAGCGGGAAAAAATCTCCTTTGCTTGATATTCGTGAATCTTCATATCTATATAATTTGATTAAAATAAGCTCAGTAAGGAAAAATTTGATTTTTAGCCAATTTGAATTTTTTACTTGAAAAGTTTAGTTTGTTAATTCGTCGTGAAATTAAATAAATTTTATAAAAAGATTTAATTTAGCACTTCTAAATATTCCCCATGAGCAAGAAATTATTCTCCAAAATTCAAATATATACTTTCATGGTCATCGGATTGGCCATGTATGCTTTAGGGGTGACGGCTTTTCTAATTCCCTTGAAAATTACGGCAGGTGGTGTGACAGGAATTTCGATGCTGATTTTTTATTCAACGGGAATTCCAACCGGGTATCCCTATTTTATCATCAACAGTTTTCTGGTCGTACTGGCTATTCGGATTCTGGGGACCAGCTTTGGGCTTAAAACGCTTTTTAGTATGGTCGTTATCTCTATATTGCTTAATGTGATGCAGGTTTTTATTAAAGAACCACTTGTTAAAGACATCTTCCTGTCCTCGGTGTTGGGTGGTATTCTGGGGGGTGTCGGTCTGGGTATTACTTTCAACCAGGGAGGGAGTACCGGTGGTACGGATATCATTGCCATGATCATCAACAAATACCGCAACATCAGTCCGGGAAGGATCATTATGTATTGCGACGTCATTATCATTACCTCTTCCTATTTCCTGACACACTCCGTCGAAAAACTGGTTTACGGATATGTCACCATGTGGATTGTCGCCTATTCGATAGATGCATTTCTCACTGGGGCTCAACAATCCGTGCAATTGTTTATTTTTTCAGAAAAATATGAACAGATTGCAGATTTTATCAATACCGAGTCGAGACGAGGTTTGACCATCATTGAGGGTACAGGCTGGTACACCAAGAAACAGGTGAAAATGATCATGACAGTTGTTAAAAAGCGAGAGTCACCGATGATTTTTCAAAAAATTAAGGAGATTGACCCTGAAGCCTTTATCTCACAAGGATCCGTAATGGGTGTCTATGGAAAGGGGTTTGATGAAATTAAACTTTAAATCATTTGGTTTTCGACGGATCAATCAAGCAGGAAAACGATCCGTTCAAAGAAAGTATCTTCCGGAATGGATGCTTGGAGTTGCACTTTTCTTGCTGTTGCTCTTCACTTTTTCGCGTATCATGTGGTACAACTATATGATTCCTTCTGTGGATCAGAAGGATGACATCTTGTTTGTTGAGCCTAAACTTCTGTTTGGGTTACCCGTTGAATCATTCCACGTCGAGGAAAACAATGTGAGACCCAATGAAAGTTTATCCGATATCTTGAAAGACAGGGGAGTTTCTGGGCAGATCATTGACAAAATTGCCCATTTACCGGCTTCTGTTTTTGACTTGAGAAAAATGAAAGTTGGAAACGATTACGCAGTCTTCTATTCTCGCGATTCCCTGAGAATTCCACTTTACTTTGTCTATTCCGAAAATCCGGTCAATTATTTCCAATACAAGCTTTCTCTCGATTCGTGCCAGGTCATCCCCGGAAAGAATGAAGTGAAATGCGAGCGGAAGCTGGCTACCGGAACCATCAACTCCTCCCTCTGGAATGCCATGAAGGAGAACAATCTGGATCCGATGCTGGCCATACAGTTGTCAGATCTATTTGCCTGGACCATCGACTTCTTTGCCATTCAGAAAGGAGACAATTTCACTGTTTTGTACGATCAGAATTTTGTCAAGGGAGAAAAAATCGGAATAGGGACGATTCATGCCGCTATTTTTAATTCTTCTGGTCAGGATTTCATTGCCATTCACTTCGAACAGGAGGATGGCCAAACTTACTTTGACGAACAGGGAAGAAGTATCAGAAAAGAGTTTTTAAAAGCACCGCTAAAATTTTCCAGAATCAGTTCCCGGTTTTCTGCCGCCAGAATGCATCCTGTTTTGCGCATAGTCAGGCCTCACTTTGGAGTTGACTATGCTGCTCCCAGTGGTACGCCGGTCTTTTCGATTGGAGATGGAGTAGTTCTTGCCAGGGCCTATCAGCCGGCAGGTGGAGGTAATTTTTTGAAAATCAGACACAACTCCGTATATACCACTACTTACATGCACCTTTCCAAATTTGGAGAGGGAATTCAAGCGGGGACCAGGGTCAAACAAGGTCAGTTGATTGGTTATGTGGGTGCAACGGGTCTGGCCTCCGGACCTCATCTGGATTTTCGCGTATTTATGAATGGATCCGCCGTCGATCCGTTGAAGCTGAAATCGCCCCCGGCGAACCCTGTCAGCCAGTCGAATATGGCTAATTTCCAGCAGACCAGGGATAAATTGCTTAGAGAAATAAAAAATGCCAGATCTGCAGGGTTGAAAAAGAGGTCGTCGATCTGATGATTTAAGATTTCTTCTCCTCCGCAAGGGTCACATCGGCAACGAATTGCCGGATTTGCTGCTCATCATCTTTTTTGCATATGAGCAAGATCTTTTGGGATTCTACCACAATGTAGTCCTCCAGTCCCTGGATGACGGCAATTTTATCTGCTGGCAGATTGACTATGCACCCTTCGGTATCATAGAGGAAAATCTTGGAACCGGAGACGGCATTGCCTTTCAGGTCGAGCGGATGGTTTTCATAAAGGGAACCCCAGGTTCCCAAATCGGACCATCCAAAATCGGCTGTAAGAACATAGACATTGTCGGCTTTCTCCATTATTCCGTAATCGATGGAGATATTGGGGCATTCAGAATAGGTCTTGTTGATAAAAAAACATTCATCGGCGGTATTGAGGAGCTTTCTGCCACTTTCAAACAAGGCATTTACATCCGGAAGGTATTTTTCAAACGCATGCTGAATGGCTGGAGCAGACCATACAAAGATGCCGGAGTTCCAGTAAAATTCACCAGTGTCCAAGAATACCTGTGCCATCGCACGGTCTGGTTTTTCAGTAAAAGTCTTTACCTTGTAGAGGTTGTCGAATTGGTTGAATTCCATTTTTTCATTTACCTGAATGTAGCCATAACCGGTTTCGGGCCGGGATGGTTGTATTCCCAGGGTAACGAGAACCTCTTTTTCTTCGGCGAACTGCAGACCCTTGTCAATCTCGTTGAGAAACAGATCCTCTTTCAGAATCAGATGGTCGGAAGGTGAAACTACAATCTTTGCCGTCGGACAGATGCTCAATATTTTATAGGTGGCATAGGCAATGCAGGGAGCGGTATTTCTTCGCAATGGTTCCAGCAAAACCTGTGATTCGGTCAGCTGTGGCAGTTGACTTATCACCAAATCCTTGTATTTTTCGCTGGTTACAACGAAGATATTCTCCGCGGGCATAATGCGGTTGAATCGTTCGAAGGTAAGCTGTAGCAGGGTTTTCCCAATACCCAGGATGTCAATAAACTGCTTTGGACGGTCGGCTGTACTCAATGGCCAGAACCGACTTCCAATTCCGCCGGCCATAATGACGCAATAGTTTCTACAATTTCCCATATTCTGGCTATTTTTACCAAAATTAACTTTATTTTTCTGAATTTGCTTATTCTCCAAACTAAAAGACAGCTTCAAATCGCTTCGCCCCTTTATTTAAATATTTGTACTTTTACAAAAAAAATCCATGAGGATTTTCAACGAAATCGGAAGCTATTTTTTGTTGATGTACCGGGTTTTCAGCAGGCCTGAGAAGAGCCGGATCTATTGGCGCCAGTTACTGCTGGAGATAGAAAAGCTAGGAATAAATTCTTTGGCAATTGTTGCGATTATTTCTGTTTTTATGGGTGGCATCATTACGCTTCAGTTAACCTACAACATGTCCAATCCCCTTATGCCCTCCTACCTGATAGGGCTTGGCAACCGGGATACACTGATTCTTGAGTTCTCCTGTACCGTACTTAGTCTGATGATGGCGGGAAAGGTAGGGTCGAACATAGCCTCTGAAATTGGTAGCATGCGTGTTACCGAACAGATTGACTCACTGGAGTTGATGGGCGTAAATTCCGCCTCTTTCCTGATACTTCCCAAAATAGTTGCAGTGGTATTGATGAGTCCCATCCTTTTTATTTTGAGTGTTTTCTGTGGCATCATTGGTGGGTTGATCGCAGGTCCGCTTTCCGGTGTAGTGACGGTGGCACAATACATGGGAGGGATAAGGACCATGTTTGTTCCTTTTTATGTAACTTTTTCGATCCTCAAGACTCTGGTGTTCGGATTTTTGATTGCTACAGTACCTGCATTTCAGGGATTTAATGTTCAGGGTGGGGCGTTGGAGGTTGGAAAAGCCAGCACACGGTCGGTGGTCAATACCAGCATCCTGATTCTCTTCTTTGACTTGATTCTTACTCAATTGCTGTTCAAATGATCGAAATAAGGAATATAAAGAAATCATTTGAGGGCAGACCAATTCTAAAGGATGTCAGCACCCTCTTTGAAAAAGGGAAAACGAATTTGATTATTGGGCAGAGTGGTTCGGGAAAGACGGTACTTCTTAAATCGATTGTCCGGCTTTTGGAGGTTGATGAAGGGGAGATCCTATTTGATGGCAGGGACATCAGAAAATTGAATTTCAGCGATCTCAAGCAATTGAGGCAAGAGATGGGGATGGTATTTCAGGGAGGAGCCCTCTTCGATTCACTGGATGTAGCCGATAATGTGAGATTCCCGATGGACATGTTTACAAATATGACCACTGGAGAGAAAAACAAGCATGTTGATTTCTGCCTGGATCGCGTGAACATCAAAGGGGCACATCATCTTTTCCCTTCGGAAATCTCCGGGGGCATGCGCAAAAGAGTAGCCATTGCAAGAGCCATTGCCCTCAATCCAAAGTACCTCTTTTGTGATGAGCCCAATTCCGGATTGGATCCTGTTACTTCTATCCTGATAGATAATCTGATCAAGGAGATCACGGTCGAATTTGACATCACCACCCTGATCAACACCCACGATATGAACTCCGTGATGGAGATTGGAGACAACATTTTATTTATCTCCAACGGGGAAAAAGGGTGGGAAGGGAACAATACCCAGGTATTGTTTACCAGAAATAAAAAGCTGAACGAATTTGTTTTTGCATCTCCCCTGTCGAAACGAATTCGTGACCTGAAACAAAGGGAGGACGACGAATGAAAAAATATTTCTATCCAGCGATGATCCTGATGATGTTTTTGCTGGCTTGTGAGAGCAGCCATTTGCCCGATGGGGTGCTAACCAGAAAGAAGATGGTTCCCATTCTGGTCGATATACATCTTTCGGAGGCCATATTCAACCAACGGTTCAGCATCGCCATGCTCAAGGACAGCTTACCAGAAGACCTTTACCTATCGGTTTGCAGAAAGTACAAGATGGATCGGACTGTTCTTGAGAAATCGCTGCATTATTACGGCAAACATACTGCCGAATTTATTCCCATCTATGATCAGGTTCTGAATGTGCTCAGCGAGATGGAGGTCGATGCCAAGAGGGATTCTGTAAAACCGATACACGTTGGCGGATTTGACAAAGACACCTCCAAAATCAGAAAGGCTTCGGCTGCTGCCGATAAAACCCATCTTGAGGTTAAATGAGGCCTTTTTTAACAAGAACAAATGCGTAAGATAGCTGCACACCTGATTTTGGATGGCCGTGGAAATTGCTTTTCCAAAGGCATTGTGACCATTGATACCAATGGGATGATTCTGGATGTTCAGGATACTGGCGGAAATTTACAAGAAGAAGCAGGCATAGAATTTTACAGTGGTATATTGGTTCCCGGGTTTATCAATGCCCACTGTCATCTTGAGGTGTCGCATCTGGCTAATGCTTTTCCAGAGGGTGCTGGTTTCATTCCTTTTTTGAAAATGGTCGTAGATCAAAGGGCTGATGAGTTGGGTGTAATTACCTCAGCAGCTGAAACTGCTGATTTGCTGATGCAAAGAAATGGCATCGTAGCCGTTGGCGATATTTCCAATGGGACTAGTTCGTTCGAAGTCAAGGCGAAGTCCAAAATTGGCTATTTCACCTTTCTGGAGACGCTTGGATTCAACCCTGAGAGGGCAGAAAAGGCGATTGAATGGGCGCAGTCTTGTTCAGGAAGCGCCAGTGAACTGGGATTAAAATGCTCCATTGTTCCACATGCCCCCTATTCCGTTTCGGAACCCCTCTTTCGCGCGGTGGCGTCTGAGGCAGTGCGATCTGGTCTGCCCATCTCCATACACAGCCAGGAGAGCCGTGAGGAGGATGAGCTTTTCGAATACGGTAAGGGAGGAATGGCGGCTCATTTACGAGACAATCTTGGGATAGATACTTCCTCCTTTCTTCCCACGGGCAGAAATGCCCTGCGGAGCACCTTGGAATTTTTGCCGGCTCAGAATCCTTTGCTACTGGTCCATAATGTATATACGGAGCAAGAAGACCTGGACTACATTCAGGGCGTCCGTCGTCTTGAAAACACCTGGTTTGTCCTTTGTCCTTGCTCCAATCTGTTCATTCAAAAGAGGCTGCCGGATGTGGAACTTTTCAGGAGAAATGACCTTCAACTTTGTTTGGGAACAGATAGTCTGGCCTCCAATCATCAGCTCTCCATTTTGGAGGAGATGAAAATTATCCAGCAGGCTTTTCCATCGGTATCGCTCGGAGAGATGATCCAATGGGCAACCCTTAATGGAGCAAGTGCACTGGGAATTTCAGCAGGTGTTGGCTCTCTGGAAGTAGGCAAAAGGCCGGGAATCAACCTGTTGACAGGGACTGATCTCTCCAGCCAAAAACTCCTGCCTGGTAGCGGGATAAAAAAATTGTGCTAAACGAATCTTATTCAACGATACGAATATATGGCTACCTTCCTTTTTGACCAGACTATTTTTGGACCGGTAATCAGCAGAAGACTTGGGGTATCCCTGGGAATCAATTTACTTCCCAATGATACCAAACTATGTTCCTTTGACTGCATCTACTGCGAATGCGGCTGGAATCCAGACCGGAAGGAACATCCGGTACATCTGCCCAAGCGAATGGAAGTAAAATCCCTGCTTCGGCAAAAACTGTTTGAAATGAAGGAAGGAAGCGTGTTGCCGGATGTAATCACCTTTGCCGGGAATGGAGAACCAACCATGCATCCTGATTTTTCCGACATCATAGCCGATACCATCCTGCTAAGGGATGAGTTTGCCCCATTGTCAAAAATTGCCGTGTTATCGAATTCCACCATGTTGCACAAGGATCGGGTGGTCGAAGCATTGAAATCCGTCGACGACAACATCCTCAAGCTTGACTCAGGTATTTTGGAGACGATTCAACTGCTGAACAAACCGGTTGGAAAGTTCGACTTGCCCTCTCTCGTGGATAATTTGAAGAAATTTGAAGGAGCACTCATCATTCAAACCATGTTTCTGAAGGGGACTTATGAAGGGAGGTTCTTCGACAATACCACCGAACTGGAAATTGAAAGATGGATAGGGCTTTTGAAAGAGATTCGACCCAAAAGCGTAATGATCTATTCGGTAGCCCGCGAAACGCCGGCTGAAAATCTGGTCGGAATTAAATTATCCAAACTCAGGGAAATAGGGAAAAGAGTAGAGAGAGAAACCACCCTGACGGTTCAGGTAAGTGGGTAAGAGTTTGATCCGTACATTCCTTTTGCCTTCGGAGGCCAATCCGTTTAGTTGGATTATCCAGTAAATCACTTTATTAATCAGTAGTAAAACCGAGAAGATTGATGGAGATAAATATTTTGCAATTGACAGAAGGGGCTAAGAAAGCCAGGGGAACCACTGTTGTTATTGATGTTTTCCGGGCTTTTTCTACGGCTTGTTATCTCTTTGCTGCAGGGGCTGAACGAATTATTCCCGTGGAACGAGTGGAGGAGGCACTTCGGTTGAAAGTTCTGATCCCGGATGCCATCCTGTTGGGGGAGAGACACGAAAAAAAAGTAGAAGGGTTTGATTTTGGCAATTCACCTACCCATCTGTCGGGTCATTATTTCACTGGGAAAACGATTATAATGACCACCAGTTCAGGTACGAAAGGATTGATGAACGCGACCGGAGCAGATGAAATTCTTACCGGGAGTTTCGTCAATGCGGGTGCCATCCTTCGTTATTTGGCAAAGAGGAGTCCTTCGACAGTCAGCCTGGTTTGCATGGGTTACGAAGGCAAAAGACCGACCCAGGAAGACACCTTTCTTGCAGAATATTTGAGATCGAAATTGCTGAGTCAGGTTACAGATTTTCAGCTGATGAAGGAGATCTTACGCACCGGAGACGGGGCTCGCCTGCTTGATCCCGCCAACATCACCTGGTCGCCGGCAGGAGACTTTGAACGGTGTCTTGATCTGGATAAGTTTGATTTTGTTCTAAAACTGACATCGGAGGCAAATTTTAAAGTACTAAAAGCAATCTCAGTTCCCTAGTTTAAAACCAAGTTGGCAATTGATTTTTGGAGTCCTATGAATCTTTAAGTACTTTAGATCACTCTAGTCACTTTAGCTCACTTTCCCTATGAAAAAGTACGATTTTGATGAAATAATACCCCGTAAAGGGACCAATTGCGAGAAGTATGATCATCTCGAGAGCCATTTCGGGAACGGGAATGCCATTCCCTTGTGGGTGGCTGACAGTGATTTCAGGGTGCCGGATTTCATCACGGCAGCCATCCGATACCGGGCTGACCATGAGATTTATGCATACTCTTTCCGGCCCGCTGGTTATTATCAGTCGATCATTCAATGGCAGTTGGCCAGACACCAGTGGAGCGTTGAAAAGGAGATGATTTTGCCAACTCAGGGAGTTGTCTCCTCCCTTGCTTCGCTGATTATGGCTTTTACCGGGGCCGGCGACGGGGTGGTCATTCAGCCACCTGTGTATACTCCTTTCTTTTCTTGTGTGCGTGATTGTGAAAGGAGGGTAATTGAAAATCCACTGAAATTTGAAAACGGGAGTTATACCTTCGATTTCGAGGATCTGGAGCGTAAGATTGATGGCCAGACCCGATTGCTGATCTTGTGTAATCCCCACAATCCGGTTGGAAGAGTCTGGACTAAAGAGGAACTTGAAATGATTGGTGATATTTGTTTGAAAAACAATGTTATGATTATATCCGATGAAATTCATTCTGATCTGATATTTGGGGGGTACCGTCACCTTCCACTCCCAAAAATATCGGAACAGCTGGCGGATAACTGCATCGTTTGTATGGCTCCCAGCAAGACCTTCAATATTGCCGGACTTTCAACTTCCTATGTCATTATTCCGAACAAGGCAATCCGGCATAAGTTTGACCGTTTTTTGCATACCCTGCATCTTTCAAATGGAAATTTATTTGGGAATGTGGCCCTGGAAGCAGCCTATCAATATGGAATGGACTGGGTCAATCAGCAGAATGATTACCTGGAAGGGAACAGGGATTTTATGCTGGAATTTTTCGGATCGAAGATGCCACGGATCAGGATGGTTGTTACGGAGGCTACTTATTTGGCTTGGCTGGATCTTCGTGAGTATGGTCTGGGCGAAGCCGAGATGAACCGGTTACTGATCGATAAAGCTGGTGTGGTCTTGAACAAGGGATCCATTTACGGCAAAGAGGGAGAAGGCTTTTTCAGGTTGAATTTTGCCTGCCCACGGCAGGTACTGGAGGAGGCCCTAATTCAGATGAAGCAAGTTTTGGGTAGTTGATGCGATTTATTTTATCCTGTAAAGCACCTGAGCGGCGAAATTTCGCAACTCTGTTTTTTCTGAATCTGCCACTTCAAGCTGTTGAAGGGTATTCATTGCCTTGTTGTAGTACTCTTCCATCAGTTTTCTGGTTGCCTCGGCGGCTCCAGAGTTGGTAAATATCTTCCTGACCGATTCGATTTTTTCATTTTTATCAAACTCGGCTTTATCGATCCAATTTTTCAGATATGCCCTGTCCTTCTCTCCGCTCATTTCGAGGGCCTTGATCAGGATATGGGTTTTTTTATTCTCGCATATGTCACCACCAATCATTTTCCCGAAGGAGCTCTCTTCCCCATAAACATCCAGCCAATCATCCTGAAGTTGAAAGGCAATGCCAATCAGGATGCCGAATTGATAGAGCAATTGGCAACTTTGCTTATCGGCACCGCCAATCAAAGCACCAGTTTTTAGGCTACAAGCGATAAGAACAGCAGTTTTTAATCTTGTCATCTCCAGATATTCAGATTCAGTTACCTGATCTCTTACTTCAAATTCCATATCATATTGCTGCCCTTCGCACACTTCGAGCGCGGTGGTTGAAAAGAGTGTGAGCAGGGAGGATATTTTGGACGCTTCACATCTGGAGAGGAATTGAAATGCGATGATTGACATGGCGTCTCCACTGAGGATTGCCTTATTTTCCCCGTACTTGAGGTGAACGGTAGGCATTCCTCTTCGAATGGAGGCATGGTCCATGATGTCGTCGTGTAGTAGGGTGAAGTTGTGAAAGAATTCGATGGCTGCTGCGGCCGGGAAGGCAGTCTGAGGTTGTTCGGAAAAAAGGGATGCTGTGTGCAGTACAAGGACCGGCCGGATTCTCTTGCCGCCACCAACCAGGGAATAGGCTACAGGGTCGTAGAGTTGTTGCGGGGCAGTTGCCTGGATGATTTGAATCTCTTTTTGAAACTCTTTTTCAAAATAGTCCAGGAGAAGTTGAAAACTGAGCATGGCATCTGTGTTTCGGAGAGAAGAACAACAAAGTTAAAGCCTTAAAATTGGCTTTGGGCAGAAGTCAGATTGGATGGAATAAAAAAAGCTGGCAGTACCCGTTGGAACCTACAAATAACCGTTCCCAATCGCAGACAAGTAGGACTGCAACTTTTATTTTTCCTCTTCTTCCGTTTCAGGGACAAATTTCTCGTCGCTGATCATTTTACAGTGACCAATAAAGCGGGCACCTGGTTCCACGGAAAGCTTTCCCATGGTTAGATTTCCGGTGATGGAGGCGCTGCCTTTGAGGGAAAGCAGATCCTTGACGACAATTTCGCCATTCACGTAACCCATTATTTCGGCACTGGAACAGCGGATGGTGCCGTTGATCTTCGAATCCGGACCAACAACCACTCTCCCTTTGCAATCGAGGTCTCCCACCAATATACCATCGATACGAATATCTCCGTCAGATTCGATATTTCCCTTAATCTTGGTATCCTGAGCTATGGTATTCAGGGCCTTAACTTCGCTAATGACTGGTTTTGACATGATTGTATGTATTGATCAGTTTAAAACGCCGATGAAGATAATAATTCGTTCCGATTTTTCGGTGATTAGCAACAAAAAAATCCCTTGCGGGATTTTTTAGACGATTTGTCCGAGGTATACAAATGACGATTTGTGAGGTCGGACAATTAAACTGTTGCGCTCTTTTCGATCGCCAATTTACCCCTGTAGTATCCGCATTCAGCGCAAACGGTATGATATTTTACCGCTGCACCGCAGTTGGAGCAGGATGAAATTTGTGCCGGGATCGCTTTGTCGTGAGTCCTGCGCTTATCTCTTCTTGTACTGGAGTGTTTGTGCTTTGGATGTGCCATTTTAAATAGTCTTTACTTTAATTACCAATAATTTTTCTTAACTCATTCCATCTTGGGTCATCCGGTTCATCCAGGTTATTGCCATGGTACCTGAGCTCCTCCAGTTTTTTGATCATCACCGGATCACAAAGGCTTTTCCCATTTTCTCCATCTGGATGGACTCTCCTGATGGGCAAACTTAGAATCACGAATTCATAAATATACTGGGCAATCTCAACTTGAAAATCGTTTGGATGAAGATAAATCAATTCGGCTTCATCTTCAACCGGTTTTTCACTGAACTTGACCAACAGTTTTCTATGGCTTTCAACAGGAAAGATGAAATTTTCAAGGCAACGGTCGCAAATTAACTCAACGACTCCACCAATTGAAAACGTAAGACTCAGATAGGTTGAACGTTTTTCCAGTTCAACCAGAACCCTTAATTCCCCCTTCTCTACCTCTGATGTTTCAAATTCGGCAAAGAAGCGATCATTGACAGTAAAATCAAACTGATGCTTTCCCTCACTCAATCCTGAAAAGGGAAGAGTATATTGCGAAAGGTAGTTCATAAGTATCCCTGTTAAAAAGCTTGGCAAAGGTATAAAAAATTATTATACAAAAGTGGATGCCAAATAATTTGGAATGTTGAAAATTTGAGAATGTGGAAATTAGCATGGGATAGATATAGTTCACGAAGATGGAAGCATCACCCGAAATTTCGGTTTAAATATCCATTCAAACCAAAATTCTGCGAACTGCCTCGCAAATTCCATCCCTGTCGAATCCACATTCGTGGTAAAGTTCCTGTTGGGTTCCCTGTTCGATGAACCGATCCGGAACACCCAGTCTGACAAGGTTCTTTTTTGCTCCTGCTACGGCAAAGTATTCGAGTACGGCACTGCCAAATCCTCCGTTGATGACACCATCCTCGACAGTAATTATTTTGTCGAAACGGACAATCACTTCATCCAGCATCTCCTGGTCAATCGGTTTGACGAAGCGCATGTCGAAATGGGCAACAGAGATGTTTTCTCCAGCCAGAAGGTGGATGGCTTCGGTTACGAAATTCCCGGGATGACCAATCGACAAGATGGCGACCATGTTTCCCTCTGCCAATTTTCGTCCTTTCCCGATTGGGATTTCGGCAAACTTTTTTTTCCAGATGGGGTGCATCCCATTTCCACGGGGATAACGTATGGCAAAGGGACCCTTTCCTGGCAATTGGGCCGTGTACATCAGGTCTCGTAGTTCGAGCTCGTCCATGGGAGCCGACACGGTCATGTTGGGAATGCTACGCATGAAGGAAATATCAAAAACACCGTGGTGTGTTGGTCCGTCTGCGCCGACCAATCCACCCCGGTCCATGCAAAATACAACCGGTAGGTTTTGAAGTGCTACATCGTGAATGATTTGATCGTATGATCTTTGCATAAACGAAGAGTAAATATTGACGAAGGGAATTTTCCCTGAGACAGCCATCCCTGCAGCAAAAGTTACCGCATGAGGCTCGGCAATGCCCACATCAAAGGCTCTGCCTGGCATCTCCTCCATCATAATGTTCATGGAACAGCCACTGGGCATGGCGGGTGTGACTCCGACAATGTTCTTGTTTATTCTGGCAAGTTCAAGCAAGGTTTGACCAAAAACGACCTGGTATTTTGGAACGATGCTACCATTTCCTGATTCATTGAATATTTCCCCCGTGACAGCATCGAATTTCCCGGGAGCGTGCCAGGTGGTTGCATCCTTTTCTGCAGGAGTAAACCCTTTTCCTTTTTTTGTGAGCAGGTGGAGAACCTTCGGGCCGGGTATCCCTTTTAAATCTTTGAAAATTTTGGTGAGAGCCACCACATCGTGTCCATCCACCGGACCAAAGTAACGAAAACCAAGCGCCTCGAAGAGGTTGCTGTCGTCGAAGACCAAGGACTTGACCGCGTGCTGGTGCCTTCTTAACAGCATCAACATTTTTTTACCTGCTCTGCTGAAATGTTTGAGGACCTGCCAGACTCCGGACCTGAGGCGATTGTAGGTTCTGGAAGTTTGCATCCGGACAAAATATTTGCTGAGACCTCCAACATTTGGATCAATCGACATGTTGTTGTCGTTCAGAATAACCAGCAGATCAGCATTGGTACCTCCTGCATTGTTTAGTCCTTCAAAAGCCATCCCGCCTGTCATGGAGCCATCTCCAATCACGGCAATCACTTTTCTGTCCTTCTCTCCATTGAGTGCTGAAGCGATGGAGATGCCCAGCGCGGCCGAGATGGAGGTAGAGGAATGCCCCACGCCAAAGGCATCGTATTCGCTTTCAGACCGGTTAGGGAAACCACTAATCCCCTTGTATTGTCTGTTGGTGTTGAATTGCTTTCTTCTTCCGGTAAGGATTTTATGGCCGTAAGCCTGATGTCCGACATCCCAGATCAGTTTGTCATACGGGGTATTGTATACATAGTGGAGGGCGACAGTAAGTTCTACCACCCCCATACTGGCGCCGAAATGACCCGGATTACAGGATGCTTCACGAATGATCATCTCCCTGAGTTCGGAGCATATTTTTGGCAGATCCTTATCCTTTATTTTTCTTAGATCAGATGGATAGTCAATATTTTCAAGCAGATTCGACATTCAAATCAGAAATTTTGTGAAACCGGAAACCAAACTTTGCTGAGGGTGCAAAGATAGGTTTTATTAATTTATTTGTTTGTCCAGACTGACTTGAGGGTATGCGCCTCCAGTGATTCGACGAAAAGTTCACCTCCCATCGTATAAAGAAGGAGTCCCTCTTCACCTGGAGGGGGTGAAAAACAGGTACTGAGTCCTGATTCACCGTGGTTAGCAAAGATTTCAATGGAGGATCTGTCGACCAGAATTTCAAGTTCAATCTTGCCGTCAACGGATTCCAATGGCATTTTCATCCCATTTGCATCGAGTATTTTCTTGGCAGTATCGTAATGAATATCGGTCCCATTGGATTGCTTTCCATTTCTTACCAGGAAGCCAAAACTGTCGGAAGTCTTGGGCAAAAAAACTGCCTTGATGAAAATGGCATCTCCGCTAATACTACTCATCAGGTTTCCATTCAAGCCTGGGATCAGATTCTTCTCCTTTTTCTGCAAATCATGGTTGAAAAGGGCAGTGATAGCGGCGATGGGCTTTCTGCAAAGGATGAGCCCTGTTTTGGTCGTCCTCAGGGAAAGTTCCGTAGGGAAATTCATTTGTCCGTTGAAAGCCATGTCGGGAAATTCTCCGCCTCTCATCCAGGCAATCTGTATGGTCTTTCCACCTGGGGCATTTCCGATGGTTTGAGCTGCATAGAAATTTTTCCCAAAATCGAGTTTTTGCATGGCGGTTTCCGGACGGAAAATCAAACCATCGAAGGTGCCGATCCTGTAATTGCCTTCCCCGCTAATTGCCACGAATTTTTTCTCATTGGATTTTCCTTCCAGCGGAACTTCAAAAATGTCAGGACATTCTCCGAATCCTTCGAGATGACTGCTGTATTGCCAGTTCAGTAAGTCGGCAGAATGGTAGAAAGAGATTCCTTCTTTTTTGGTCTCTGCTCCTTTGGAACGATACAGTGCGAGGATCCATTTCCCGGTAGGGGCATGGTAAAATACTTTTGGATCGTGTCCTTTCCCATCAAAAACGGACAAAATTGGATTTCTGGCATATTTATTCCAGGTCAATCCCTTGTCATTGCTGTAGGCCAGATTTTGGTTGCCTAGGCTGTCTGCATAGAAAATAAGGATAGGCTTGACCTGGTTCTGCATCAGACCGGATGCATTCATCGAATCAACGACTGCACAGGCGGCCATAGGCGGAGCAGAGGTCAGTGTGGTGGGCTTGTCGTTTGGATTGAAGGCAAAGGGTAGATGCTCCCAGTGAAGTAGATCCTTGCTTACGGCGTGGCCCAGCTGGTCTGTATAAATTTTGTTGCTGATGGAGACATTGTGGTAAAAGAGGTGGTACTCCCCTTCGTAAAGAATAAATCCGCCAGGTTCAAAAAGCCAGTTCTTCTGCGGTGAAAAGTGGTATTGAGGCCTGTATTTTTCGTTGGAGCCTGTTTTGTCTGATTTGGCCGAAAGGAGCAAAATCAGCAACAAGGAGGAATATATTAAGTACTTCATAATATTGGGAGTTATGCTTTTGATTCAATTACCATGGAATTTTTCAAATATACAGCTAATCTAAAAACTTTATCCGGAGGTCGGCATAATTCTCGCAACGGATAATATCTTACTTTTGACCTTTCATTGGATGGTCGAAACCACTTTGCCGGCTTGGCGGAAAACGTTAAAATTGTTTGTGTTTTTGCGTTGGTATTGCAGATCACTTTTGGCACAAAATATAAATCGGGATGATCAAAAATATTGAAATCATGGCTCCGGTGGGTTCCTACGAATCCTTGATGGCAGCAATCCAGGCCGGTGCGGGCTCCGTCTATTTTGGAGTAGAACACCTGAATATGCGGGCAAGATCGGCCAATAACTTTACCCTTGAAGACCTTCGGGAAATTGCTCACAGGGCTGGGGAAGCAGGGGTCAAGACCTACCTGACCGTCAATACCGTTGTTTTTGACGAAGAAGCCGAAACCTTGAAACGGATCATTGCTGCAGCCAAGGAAGCGGGCGTATCCGCAGTCATAGCCTCCGATCTGGCGGTGATTCAGACCTGCCGGTCGATCGGGATGGAGGTTCACATTTCGACCCAATTAAACATTACCAACTATGAGACCGTTAAATTTTATGCTCAGTTTGCCGATGTGATGGTTCTTGCCAGAGAGATGAACATAGGCAGAGTTTGGGAGATATCGAACAAGATAAAGGCAGATGACCTGCGTGGTCCTGGCGGAGAACTGGTGCGACTGGAAATGTTTGTGCACGGAGCCTTGTGCATGGCTACTTCTGGCAAGTGTTACCTTTCCTTGCATGAGATGAACTCCTCCGCCAACAGGGGGTCCTGTATGCAAAGCTGCCGGAGGGCTTATACCGTTGTAGACAAGGAGACCGGGGCAGAGCTTGAAATTGACAATGAATACATTATGTCGCCCAAAGACCTGAAAACCATTCATTTTTTGAATAAAATACTGGATGCAGGCGTAACCGTCCTAAAAATTGAGGGACGTGCCAGAAGTGCTGATTATGTTAAATGCGTTGTAGAGTGCTACCGTGAAGCAGCGGATGCCTGCCAGGATGGTACCTTTGGAGCCGAGAAGATTGAAGATTGGAATAATCGGCTTGCCACGGTTTTCAACAGGGGATTTTGGGATGGCTACTATCTTGGACAGCGTCTGGGAGAGTGGAGCGGAAATTATGGTTCACTTGCTACCAAAAGAAGGGTCTACCTGGGTAAGATCACCAACTTTTACAACAACATCAGCATTGGGGAGATCAAGCTTGAAACGGGTTGCCTGAAACCTGGCGATGAAATCATGATCACTGGGCCAAGTAGTGGAGTCATGCAGACCGTGGTTGAAGAGGTGAGGGTCGAGATGGTTCGGGTCGAAGAGGCGTTTAAGGGGACCTATTGCTCTGTAGCGGTTCCTTCCAAAGTGAGGAGATCGGATAAAGTGTACAAAATAGTAGATGCCTCTCAGGTAAAATCTCAATAGCAATTCCCTTTTTATATTTTTGGATTATTGAAGCAGTACCTTTCTGTTGCTTGTTAAAATGCTATTTTTACGATAGATAAAGTAAATCGATGTTGAGGAAACGCCTGTTGGTCTTTATTACCCTTTTTTTGGTTACTGGACTTGCTGCCGGCTGGTACTTCTTTGCCAAAGAATCCCGGTTCCTTGGCAGTTCTCCCATCAAGGCCATTCCTAACGAAGCTCCCTATTTTGTCAGGGTTCGTAATTTGGGTGAATTTGCTTCAAAATCCGTTAGGAACAGTTGCTGGAAATCGGTACGGAATTTTAGCCCTGTCTCCGGATTGTTTGATCATTTGGCACTGGTGGATTCATTGATGCTTTACGGTCAGGAATTTAATAATATTCTTAAAAACAGAGAGTTATATCTTGCCCCTCTGGATGGTTCGGTCCTCTATCTGATGGGAATTGAGAGTATCTCAGATAAGAGCAGTATCAACTCCCTGATCCGCAGTTATTTTCTTCCAAAAAATGCTTTAGTCACTGTTGAAAAATACAAAAATGCCATATTTCAACATTACGAACTGGATGGGAAAAACAGGGGAACCCGCTTGTCTTATGCTTACTTCAAAGGCATCCTGATGTTTGGCAGGAAGAGTTCCAGTCTAAAGTTGGCCATCGACCAACTGGAGCGTAATTCTGCCCCCGAGAACGAAGCTTATTTGAAGATCAACAAGAATGCCACTGAAAATGCAGATCTGAACCTTTTTATCAACCATAAAACCTTTCCCAGCTATCTGTCACAATTTTGCACCGATTCATTGGGGTGCGGACTCCTGATGCCAAATTATGCCAAATGGACGGAGGTCGATCTGGTCCAAAAAGAGAACCAGTTATTTGTAAACGGTTATACTGTCAGTGATTCGACGTTTTCATCCTATGTGGATGTTTTTAGAAGGCAAATACCTCAGCCGGCGTCCATTATTCGCCTGATGCCAGAAAACACCAGCTACTTTGCCATCCAGAATATTTCTCAGGTCAGTAATTATTTTGAGGATAACGATCGTTACCTGAGAAAAAGTAACAAGTATTCAGTTTCCAAGCAGGCGATGGAGGCAGTTTCCTCCGAGCTTAAGCTGGATGTAAAGCAATATCTAATATCTCACTGGACTGGCGAGGCAGCAGTGGTATTTACCAATCAAAATCTGGCTAACAAATCAGACAATCGCTTTTTTCTGATGAAAGTTAATTCGCAAGGTTCAGATCCGTTGGTGAATGCAGTGAAAAAATGGGCTGCATCGGCCAGAACCCGAGCGCAGGAACACGAATTTTCGGATGCAGAACGAAACAACCTATGGAGGGTCCCAACCAACAGCTTCGGAAAACTGCTTGGCGATTTGGGTCAAGGTTCATCAGAAACCAACTGGATGACTGCAGGAGAAGGATTTATACTGATGGGAACTTCCCCTGAGTCTCTGCTTAGATATTTGGAGCTCCTGAAAAATGGAAAGATATTGGAATCGGATTCAACATTTGTCAGGTTCAGTTCAGGATTGGCCCAGACCTCCAATTTTTTTATGTGGTGTTCCCCCGGAAAATCGCTTCCATTTTTTGAACCCATTCTGCGTCCAGCTTATTATCAAATCTTGAGTACCGAACTTAATAATTTGATTAAAGTTGAAAATATATCCTGGCAATTTGGATTTGAAAATGGGATAGTCTATAACACCGCTTCCCTGGTAGTTGATCCTGAAGCCAGGGGAAAGCAGCTCCCATTTTGGAAGTATCAGCTTAAGGGTGGAATGAAGGGAAAACCACTTTTTGTTTCCTTCTCAGCAAATAGCAGCAAGAATGATCTCGTTTTCCAGGATATGGAGAATAATCTATTGGATCTCAGCGATCAAGGTACAGAGAAATGGACCATTCATCTGGAGGGCTCGGTCATGGGAACGATTAAAATAGTCGATGTCGACAAGAAAGGAGAATTTCAATTGCTGTTCAATACCAGTGAGTCCATTCATCTGATCGATCGCAAGGGAATGGAAATGAGGGGATTTCCTATCCGGCTGAAAGCTCCTGCCACCAATGAACTGGCCTTGTTCGATTACGATGGGAACAAGGAGTATCGGTATTTAATTGCCTGCAGTGATCACAAAGTGTACAATCTGGACAAGCTAGGCAAGCCAATCCCAGGGTGGCAGCCAAAACAAACAGGGGAAAGCGTTTGGTCTCCGGTCAGGCATTTCAGGTTTGGAAAAAAGGATTTTATCGTCTATTCTGACAGACTTCATACGTATGTACTGGACCGGCAGGGTAAGGAGCGACTGAGTGTAAAGGATGATTGGATCAGATCGCAGAACGGAATCAGCCAGATTACAACCAAGGGAGGTCACAGTTGGATGGTCATGACAGATGAGCACGGAAAGATCCGGTTACTCGGATTTGATGGATCTACCAAAAATATTGCCACCGGAAATTTTTCTGCAGGTCACTATTTTCTCCCCGTTGATTTCAAAGGAGACGGAGAGGTTCAATTTATTTTCCTGGACAAGAAAAAAATGGTGTGCTACGATTTTTCAGGACACCAGATTTATTCGCACCTGCTGGAGCTTACTGCCGACAAGATTCCGACCATTATAACCATAGGCAAGGAGAAAGTGATAGAAATATACTCAGAAGCTGAAAATAGAACCCTCCTGGTAAGACAAGATGGCTCATTTTTTGATAATTTTCTGCCCGAAAGGTTTACCCTTCCTACAGAGGGAACTTTCGATGGCCAAACTGGGGTGGTGAACCGAGTGGGATGTACTTCAGATGGATTTCTTTCGAACTATCAAATGATTTTAAAATGAAAAGGATTCTATTTTTTCCCTCGTTGGTAGTATCTATTCTTGTGTTGATATCCTGTAATCTATCCGATTTTCAACTGAATAAGCTGGCAACCCCTTCTGATCTTTCTCCTTTCATTTACCGTCCGGTCCTAACGGCGAGCTATACCGTTAAAACATATGCAGTGGTCAAGGAATTGGGCAATACTGCGTTCAAGGAAGATTCATTGATATTTAGTCTGTTGCCTTCCTACCCATTGGATGGAATGGCCCTGAATACGGCTGGGAATGATTCCGTCACAGTGATCATTAAATCTATCAACGAGACCCCGATGAAGTACCGTTACCGGATGTCCTTGTCGGGAACGATCCTGGATTCGGGCAGTAAGCAAAAATACCTGGCTGCTGCCACCATCAATACACAGGGCGATGTAATTGCTAATAGCAAGGATTCCCTCGAATACCATCTTTCGGCCAAGGATGTCATCAATCTGGCAACGGCCAACCAGTTTGATCTTGCGGTTACGCTTTACCAACCCAACATCGGACCCGTGGTGGCCAATGTGCTTAAGGATTCCAAGTTAAGCTTTTACATTGGCGTCAGGGTACGCGTAAATCTCTTTAAGATCAAATAATGAGCAAGATCCGACTGATTCTACTCTTGCTTGTAATGTTCCTTTCATGGGCAGGAAGCTTGTATGCGCAACCCATGACGCTCTATTTTTTAAAAGGGGTTCCTCAAACCAAGGATCTTAATCCGTCCCGTCCCGGACTTGAAAAAGGTTTTTATGTCAGCCTACCGCTTTTCTCCAAGCTCGATCTATCTCTGAATACAAATAACTGGAGCTTCAGCGACTTGATACACCCAGGAACGGGGACGATGGCAGACTCGCTTGTCTGGGATTTTAAAAAATACCTTTCGGCGCTGGACAAGAACAATTTCGTGATGGAGTCTGCCGCATGGACTCTGATGGAAATGGGGTGGAAGAGAAAGACGAGTTTCTACGGATTTTCTTGGTCCGAGCGTGAATTTGCGGAACCTTTTTTCACAAAAAGCCTCGCCAACATCCTTTATTACGGCAATGTGCCTTATCTGGGAAGTACCTATCAATCCGGGTATTTCGGAATTGGGGCACAGCATTACAGGGAATTTGCATTCACCTATTCGAAGGACCTGGACCCAAAACTCAGTTTTGGTGTTACCGGGAAGCTTCTTTTTGGCATGGGGACCCTCTCCACTTCCGGGATGAATGTGGTGGCAGGAATGCCAATTGACGGAAATCAGATCAACCTGGGAGCTACCGGCAAAGCCTATGTCTCTGCACCCATTAATCTGCACGTAAGCAGTGCCAATGGGATTCATGTCTTGTCCCAAAGTTATTTCGATGCCAACAGTTACCTCTCTAATTTTGGGAATCCCGGATTCGCCGTTGATTTGGGATTTACCAATAAACTCAACAAACGAGTCACTTTCTCCGTTAGCCTGATCGATCTGGGATTTATCAGATGGAAGACAAATCTCTCTGCCTATACCGAAAACGGCCATTTTGTTTATCGCGGAATAAATTTGAATTCTGTAACCAAAACCACTGACGTACACGGCCTGTTTACAGCCTTAAGGGATACGCTCACTGCGGCCTTCCTCCCAGACTCTGTGGCCTCCTCCTTTACTACGATGCTTCCTGTGAAGCTTTATGCGGCCCTGGAATATAAAGTCGGGGATGATTTCTCTCTGGGGGGAATTGCCCGTATCAGAATGTACAACAACCTGCTTCATGCTTCGTTGACTGCATCAGCCAATGCACGGTTATCACAAACACTTAGCCTTTCGGCCAGTTACTCGATGGTCGAATCTACCTATGACAACCTGGGTCTTGCCGCTTCCTTCCGGTTTGGGAAGGTACAAGTGTATGCGGTATCCGATAATGTGGTCTCATTTCTACAGCCCTCCTCGGCTCGCAACATGAATGTCAGAGTTGGGATCAACTTGTTATTTCAGGAGGATGGTCAACAACGAAAAGGGACCTACGATGGGAAGGAGAGAAGATCACGCCGTGGTCATTCACGCTAAATGAACCGACCTCAAAGAAAATTTACTATTTTTGTGCGCTGTTGAAAACTTGTTAAGGTATGATACTCTTTATCCTTTTAAATATTGAAACTTTTTTCGATACACTTTTTGTCCTGCTACTCGTTTATTATGGATTCAAATTTTTCCTGCGATATTTTGGGCCGAGAGTCGTGGAGCAAGCGGCAGATAAAATATACAGGGACCTGAAAGCACAGGAAGATGCCAAAAGAAGACCGGAAACAACACCCCCCGGAAAAATTACAGTCGAACGAAGAGACAGTAAAGATAAAATGTTCAGAAAGAACGACGGAGAATATGTTGATTTCGAAGAGGTGAAGTAGAATTTTTCACCATTTCCCATCACTTTCCCCGTTAAAATTAAAAAAAACAATACCACAAATGAACCAGGAAGACCTCTTTAAAAAGCTTATTGCACACAGTAAAGAATATGGATATATATTCCCCTCCAGTGAAATCTATGACGGGTTGCAAGCTGTTTACGATTATGGGCAGAATGGCGTTGAGCTGAAAAACAACATCAAAAAATATTGGTGGGATTCGATGATTCTGCTTAACGAGAATGTGGTCGGAATTGACTCAGCTATTTTCATGCATCCTACCATTTGGAAAGCATCCGGACATGTCGATGCATTTAACGATCCTTTGATTGACAACAAGGACTCCAAAAAAAGGTACCGTGCCGATGTCCTGATTGAGGAAGAGCTGGCGAAAATCGAGGCCAAAGTGGAGAAGGAGGTTGAAAAGGCCCGTGGTCGTTTTGGGGTTACCTTCGATGAAAAAATATTCAGGGAGACCAATGTCAGGGTTGTTGAATACCAGCAAAAATGGGATGATCTTCACAACCGTTTTGCAGAAGCCCTGAATAACGCGGACCTTGCAGAATTGAAGCAAATCATTGAAGACAATGAAATCGTATGTCCGGTATCGGGGACCAGAAACTGGACGGAAGTTCGTCAGTTTAACCTGATGTTCTCGACAGAAATGGGTTCGACTGCCGACAGTTCCTTGAAAATTTACCTTCGTCCGGAAACTGCACAGGGCATTTTTGTCAATTACCTGAACGTTCAGAAGACCGGCCGTATGAAAATTCCTTTCGGGATTGCCCAGATTGGCAAGGCCTTTCGAAATGAGATAGTAGCTCGTCAGTTCATCTTCAGAATGAGGGAATTTGAGCAGATGGAGATGCAGTTTTTTGTCCGCCCGGGCACCGAACTAACCTGGTTTGAACAATGGAAGGAGACACGGATCAAATGGCACAAGGCTCTCGGCTTTGGTGAATCCAACTACCGGTTCCACGTGCATGAAAAATTGGCTCATTATGCAAATGCAGCCGTTGACATCGAATTTAAATTTCCTTTCGGATTCAAGGAGGTGGAGGGCATTCATTCCCGTACCGATTTTGACCTTTCACAACATCAGAAATTTTCCGGAAAGAAGATTCAATATTTTGATCCGGAGCTTAATGAGTCGTATGTTCCATTTGTGGTCGAGACCTCCATCGGTGTCGACAGGATGTTTCTACAGGTGCTCTCCGCTTCCTATTTTGAAGAGGAGATTGACGGAGGAGATGGTAAAAAGGACATCCGTGTGGTGCTGAGACTACCCGCTCCACTTGCTCCGGTGAAACTGGCCGTGATGCCACTGATCAAAAAAGAAGGTCTTCCTGAAAAGGCCCGTGAGATCATTGATGAGCTGAAGTTCGAGTTCAACTGTCAGTACGATGAAAAAGATTCGATCGGGAAACGCTACAGACGTCAGGATGCCATAGGTACTCCTTTCTGCGTGACTGTTGATCATCAGACGATGGAAGACAACACGGTGACCATTCGCTACCGCGATACCATGGAACAGGAGCGGGTTGCCATTGATCAGGTAAAATCAATTATTGCCGGTCAGGTAAGTCTGAAACGGTTGTTTGAGAAACTGATGGATTAAAGATTTAGCATAAAATAATCCCCGGTTATTCAGAATAGCCGGGGATTATTTTTTTGTATTGGGTCAGGAGTTCTTTCTCTTCAGATGGTTGCTGATTACGAAGAGTGCCCCCACCAAAATAAAGGGAAGATTGATCATCAGGATAATGGCTATCCCTACCCAGACAGATCCGGAACGGTGCCAATTCATTAAAAAAACGGAGGGACTTAAACCCAGACCGATGGTCATGAGGATAATACCTCCTATCTTCTCCCATTTCCAGGCTACCAGTAAAGCCGCCAGCAGCACGTAGGTAGGTATCAGGTGAATCAGAAAATCACGAATCTGTTCCCAAAGGGTCAACCCAGGGGCAAAAGCATCCAACGCAAACATACTGATAAAGAGAATTGCCAGGATGCAAAGTACTCTTGGAATCCAGTGAAACCAATCTGTCAAAGTTCTCATTTCGTCAAATTTTTTGGTTCAGTGGCGAAAATTATGGATGCTTTTCCCAATTATTCGCTAGATTAATAGATAGCCTAATTAATACAAAGAGGAATCCATTTTTCCGGATTTTTCCCGCTAAGGCTATTTGCTGATCTCCTGTTCCAGCAGATGAATGACTTCATCTGTGGCCTTTTTACTCTCCTCTTCGGAGGAAATTTTCTTCATGTATTTGATGACCTTATCCTTGCCAACCACCAACAGAACTCCCATTCCGTTGCAATCACCAAGTCCGAGTGCCGTTGGCACAATGTGTGCTTCATCCAGCATAATGACCGATCCTACATATTGTTTTTCTTTCTGGCGGGCTTTCATCCGGATGCCTGCATTCGGGATCCAGGTGTCCTTGCAGTTGGCAATGCCGATTCCCTGGTACAGCTTAGCATCGAATTTTTTTGCCTTGACCGCATCTGAAAGCTTGTCGTTGATGTCTTTTACATCAGGATCCGTATATTGGATCAACAAAACTTTTTCTCCGACAAACGGAATTTGTTTGGGTTGGTTATTCGCATCCGTGATCATCAATGAAGTCATGGTTTTTCCTGTTACCTCTCCTGATTGTGCGGCGAGGCCCAAAGGAAGCAAATAGAGGCAACCCAGCAGTCCTGCCAGGAAGACAAGCCTGCCTGATGTTAGGGTTTGATTTTTTTTCACAAGGTTCATTTGTAATATTTTTAAGGTTTGATACCTGATAAAGATAGGAATAAATATAACTATCTACCTATGCGCGAATCTTCTGTTTCAGCCCTTGCCAATCATCTTGGTAAATATTTCCCTTTGCGCAATCAAGGCTTTGACTTTGTCTTCAGGGTCAGTTCTGCATTCAAGCAAGATCCAGCCTTCGTATTTATTCTTGGTAAAGAGGTTCATCAGATCCTGGTAAGGATAGGTTGGGTCGTCCAGTTCGCGGACGTGGCAGGTGTCTCCCAGCCGCGAATTTACGAGGTTGAAATTGGCCTCCAGCCCATTTCCATGGAGATCTTCGGGATTGCAGTTCCAGCAAACCGTCGCATTCGGATGGTCTGCCACATCCATGATTGCCTTGATGTTGGTCAGTTCCTGGGTTTCATTGCCGTGTACCTCCAGGCGAAGTTTCTGACCCATATCGGCACCGAATTTGGCCAGCTCCTTCAAGGCTAGTCCAATCTGTTCAATGGTTTTTTCGTGGGGGATACCCGGCCTGAACTGATTTGGTTTCACTTTTACGCCGAGTCCGCCAATGTCGTGACTTAGCTGGAAGAAGGCTTTGGTCTGGTCGATGGATTCCCTTAGTTTGGCGGGTTCCACAAAATCATATTGCTGGTTTGTCCCCATCCCGACAATCTGAACCGGACTGTCGGCGAA
Organism: uncultured Bacteroidia bacterium; assembly: GCA_903854235.1. Classification (GTDB taxonomy): domain Bacteria; phylum Bacteroidota; class Bacteroidia; order Bacteroidales; family Prolixibacteraceae; genus CAINVV01. The sequence goes on from CAINVV010000227.1 coordinate 82,156, forward strand.
TTTTTTTCTCACGAGTTTACGTTCTTCCGGAGTCAATTTGGGAGAAACGCCATGAGCGTGATCCACTCTTAGCTCCACGCCATGTATTTGTGAAGCAGTCAGATTTTTGATCAGGGTCTCCTGATCCCAATCCTTCCCCCACAGGTAAGTGACAAAGCCAAGTTTCATTCCCTGCTTCTTGTTTTTTCCAAAAGCAAGCTGACTAGTTGGCAACATCATTGCACCTGCCAGTAAACCTATATTTTTGAGAAAGTCTCTTCTAGCAGCATTTGAATTTTTAGTCATTTTATTGTTGTAATTAGTTTTGTGCGGATCAATTCTTCCAGTTGTTAAAATCTCCCCATGATCACAAATTTAGTGAATAATTATTCAGAATGATGGTTGGCTGTTAGGTTTCAGTCCCCTTCCTGGACATTTTTTTATTGGGCAATTTTAGTTAAACATTTGTTAAAATTTCGTGTGAAAAACCATCGTTAGAAGCTGCTTCTTTTCGTTTCAGTCGGCTTTGATAGGTATCTCTAATTTTCTATCTGTCAGAAAATTAGGTGAATAAAGGGAATGCCATCTCGTTTTAGTGGTTTTGAGCTGGAAAAGATTGGGATGTTGTTGGCAGTAATTGGATGGAAGGGCAAAAATGATTGTGTAACGGCAGAGAAAATTGGACGTCTTATGGATGACTTTTGTGTGAGAAGTCAGAGAAATTCTTAATTCTTAAAAAATTATTTACCATGAAAAAAGTCGCATTATTTGCCATTCTTATTTTGACAGTAAGTCTGGCCTCTACAGGCAACAACCTTGTGACCAAGGGCCAATCCAATTCAGCATTTGGCAATTATAAAATCGAAAAACTTGATGATCATATGATTTTAAAAGCCAAACAACTTGATCAATACCTGATTTCTTATGAGAATTCTGATGTAAAGGTGATTGTCGCTATTGACAAGCAGAAAAAGTGTAAGAAGTACTATATCTTATCTGATCAGATTCCTGTTCAGTACGAATGTAATGGAACTTATTTTGGATTGAAAAAAATAGACAAAGAGCTGATTAATAGCGGTTATCAGACATCTATGGAGCAATTGAACAGGGAAGAATTTTTTCATCAGCGGGTATTGACAAGTGAAATGGTGGGGACCATTGACCATCTGATCTTAATTGCCTCCTATTACCCTGGCTTGTTCAAGGACCAAATTGCCAAAGTATCCTGAAATCTTAGACGAGGCAGCAAACATTACATGCTGCAATATTCAAAAGGAAGACATCAGAGGATGTCTTCCTTTGTTTTCAGAAGTTCACCGGCAAAAATCAGGTCAGCTGGATGGGTGATCTTGATGTTCTCCTGATTACCAGGAACCATGGTTACCCGATACCCTTTTTTCTCGACGACAGAGGCGTCATCAGTAAAGGAGGCATCCCAGGGCTGAAGGTAGGCCTCCCTTAGCAGGGATGTCTTGAAGACCTGGGGTGTCTGGACGGAGAAGCAGGTTGAACGGTCGATGGTAGTTGAAAAGTTCATCGTCCCCATTCTCAGCGTTTCATTCACGGGAAGCACCGGGATGGCTGCTCCTGTTAAGGCGGCCTGGGCAAAACAGTTGGCGATGGTCTTTTTGGAGACCAATGGACGAACGCCATCGTGGATGGCTACCAGATCGCTTTCAGGAAGGGCATCCAGCCCGTTTTTAACCGAATTGAAACGGGTTTCTCCGCCCTTGACAACCGTATGTGCCTCCCTGAAATCAAATTCATAACAGAGCTCTTCCCAGTTCTCGATTTGAAATCCCGGTAACACGACGACGATTTGGATGTCGGCATCGTATTGGATGAAGGTTGAAATGGTCCACATGAGAACCGGTCGTTCGTTGAGCAGGATGAACTGTTTGGGAATATCTCCTCCCATTCTTTTACCACTGCCTCCGGCAACGATGATGACACTCTTTCCCATTTTCGAATTGCATTTAACTTATCAACAGATCTCCCGGGTACGGTATATCTTTCTATCTGATTGCCCAGTTCGAAGATCAAACCCAAAATTAGCAAAATTGTTGATCCTCCTACGGCAAACAATTTTTGGTTCTCCCTCCAAATATTTTTAGTTTTCATTAATTTTGAAGATCAATTAATCCTGAAAGGCTTATGAATGAAATTCTGCAGTTTTTAAAAGATCTTGATTTAAATAATCAAAGAGATTGGTTCGAGGCCAATCGGGGACGTTATGAAAAAACCCGCAAGGATTTTCTGGAATTGACCGCTACCTTTATCGATGAGATCAGGAAATTTGACGAGGAGGTGCCCCTGTTACAACCCAAGGATTGCATGTTCAGGATTTTCAGGGATGTTCGTTTCTCCAACGACAAGCGACCGTTCAAAACAAATTATGGCAGTTATATCGCCAGGGGTGGCAGAAAATCCGGGTTTGCCGGATATTACCTGCATGTTCAGCCTGGTGAATATTTTGTATCGGGAGGTGTTTATATGCCTTCTCCCGAGAATCTTGCATCCATCAGGCAGGAGATCTACTATCATACCATGGAGTATCTTGGATTGATAGGAACGAAGAGCTTCGAGACCACTTTTGACCAGCACTATTTTGATCCCCTTAAAACTGCCCCAAAGGGATTTCCAAAGGATTGGGAGTACATCGGATTGATCCGCAACAGATCCTACGGATTTGGCAAAAGCCTGACTGAAGCGGAGCTGCTCGATGAAAAATTTGTCGAAAAGTGCCAATCTCTTTATCGCATGTTACAGCCGCTCAACCACTTTTTTAATCGTGCCATTTCAGAAAACGGTCCCGTCTGAAACCTGAATTTTATCCCCAGCATTTTACATATATTAACATTGAAATTGTTAATATGCAGATATATAGCGCCATAAAAAATGATTAATTTTGAATATTATGCTTATTTTTGACCCACATACTATTCAAAATATTCAATTTTCATGAAAC
>CAINVV010000228.1 GCA_903854235.1 uncultured Bacteroidia bacterium
GCGAAGATACTTTTTTAAGGCGAAGGGGACAAAGGAATTTTAAAGAAGTAGCGAAAAGCGTGCAGGTAAAAACGGATTATGGCTTCGGCAATTGGCCGGAGTAAAGATGAAAGTATGCTTTGTGATTCTACTTGAAGGAATAGGAGATACCTGTGAAGATGCCCAACTGGAGCGGTTTGAAATCGATCAAATCATTGCTGCTGACGGAATGCATGTACTGCTTAACCCTTGGTTCAACAGTGAGAACCAGCCTGTTCCCGAGATCGTAGCCAAACTGAAGACCAGCCGACCCGGAATAGATTACATTCCTGAGATTGTCAGTACTTCCCTGTGAAAGTTTGATTCCGTTTTCCGTCACAGAGGCCTGGTTGCCAATTAAAATGTTGGTGCTGATTCCACCCGTCACGCCGACTGAAAGCTTGTTGTCGATTAGTTTGTAGCTCGCCTGAACAGGAATTTCGAGGTATTTGAATTGCTGCGAAACGTCGGAGGCAAAAATTTTGGTGGTGGCAGAGGCCTGCATTCCGGATGAATAGACGATGCTTGAAACGGAAGGAAGATAAAGAGATACATCCCTGGCGATGTTGGCATCTTTTTCAACAGGTTGTAAGTAGATGATTCCGGCTGTCGTATTCATGTAATAGTCGGTATGGGTGTCCTGTCTCATCTGGGAGAAGCGGATGCCCGAACTGATACTTACCCGCTTACTGAGTTTGATGGAGGCGATCATGCCGCCGCTCACCGTATTGGCTGATTTCGTTGCAGAACTTGCGGAGGAACTGCCACCCTGATTCTGGGAGGCAAACATGGGGGATAATTCGGCCTTGAGTTCCCATCCGCCTTTGACCTGATTGTTGGGCGAAGGAGTTGAACGATAGGGAACTTCTGCATAATAGCGTGACTCGCCCTTCTTTTGACTGAAATTATTGCCAAGTCCCGATTTTGTGTCCTCTTTCGCAACTTTCGCTGCCTGGGCTATCTGATTGGCCTGGGAAACGGCGCTATTGCCGGTAGGAACTTCCTTCGAAACAGCAGGTGAAGAAGGAACAGTGGCAGTATTGGTCTTCGGGATGGACGGAGCGGAAACCTGACTGTGTTTGACCGGGTTCAGGCTAAGAGAAGCAAACGTATTTTTTGCAGGAGCTTTTCCTGAATTTTGACGAACGGAGATCGGTTCGTCTGCCTTTTTTTCTAAAATTTCAACTGGTGCAGCTTTCTGGGGCTGCGCCACCAAACCGGATGGTTGAACGGGAATGGAAATTTTGTTTTCAACCAACTGATCCTGCCGTGAAACGGTAAACCAGCCAGCCGTCGCGATCAATACCAGGGCTGCAGCAATACCGATCACCGCCTTGATTTGGTTGATTCGCCTGATTTTGCTGCGGAAAACAACCTGATCGCTGATCTTGTCCAAAAGACCAACCGGAGGAATCTGCTCGAAATTCCCCAGTTTTTCTTTAAAGAGTTGATCTATGAGATTATTTTCCATTGTCATATCACTTTTACTACACTAATCTTTTCAGAACCATAACTTCCCAATACCTTTTTCTGTAAAATCATCCTTGCCCTGGACAAGTTTGATTTTGAAGTACCCTCCGAGATGTTCATCATCTCTCCGATCTCCAGATGCGAATAACCTTCGATTGCATAAAGGTTAAAAACCATTCGGTACCGCGGAGGAAGCTCCTGAATCATGGCCATCAACTCGGCTGCCGAGATGGAAGAGATGGTCTCTTCGACCCATTCCGTTGCCTCGTAAATTTGCATCTCCTCTACCGGATAGAGCCTGTCGTGCTTTCTGAATTTTTCGAGGGCAGTATTGACCATGATCCGCCTTAACCACCCTTCAAAAGACCCCTTAAATTCGAATTGCTCAATCTTTGTAAAGACCCTAACAAAACCTTCCTGCAGAATATCTTCTGCATTGGCGGTATCTTTTGCATACCTCAGACAGACGCCATACATCTTGGGTGAGAATAGCCTGTAAAGCTCCGATTGAGCCTTGCTGTTTCCTTCCCTGCATTTGTATATGATCTCGTCTAAGTGGGTCACTTTTAATCGACTGCTAAAATAGTTCGGGAGATATTCTATTAAAAAAGGAATAATCTTCACAAGCTCCTTCAGCACCGTTCAGTACCCTGAGATATACCAGCTATAAAATAGATTTGGTGTACCTTCGGATCCATGACCAAACTTAAGACGCTTGTGAGGATTAAAATGGTTGCGTTGTGATGGGAATATTTATCAACAAAAATCAAGTAAACGGTGAGTAGTGCCTCATTCTTCACTCAATTTCGCCTACTTATTTACCCATCAGCTCTTCCAATTTTTTGGCAAGTTCTTCGCCACGTAAATTTTTGGCGATAATTTTGCCCGTCTTGTCGAGCAGATAAGTACAGGGGATGGCTGTTACACCATATTTCTGGGCTATTTCACTTTGCCAGAATTTCAATTCTGAAACCTGGTGCCAGGCTAGTTGGTCATCTGCGATGGCTTTTACCCAAGCCTCTTTTTCCCTGTCGAGTGAAACACCTACCACATCAAAACCCTTGTCCTTGTATTTTCCGTATAGGGCGACTACATTGGGATTTTCGTGACGGCAGGGCTGACACCAGGCTGCCCAGAAATCGATCATCACATATTTGCCGCGGATGGAGGAGAGGGTGAAAGTGGTTCCATCAGGAGTGGGAAGGGTAAAATCAGGAGCCAAGGATCCAACGTCCGTGGTCCTTTTCTTGTCTGCTATTTTCTTTAGTTCAGTTACATAGATGGAGGGCCGTACGGAAGGATCCAGAAAAGCAACCAGGGTATCAATTTCCGAAGCCGAGATGGTCTGACCGAATTGCATCATGGCTACCAATGGAGAAACAGTCGATTTCTTGTGCTCACGAATGAAGTTCTTGGCATAAACAACAAGGTTTTCAGACATAGCTTCGTAATCGTTTTGCGCTTTTTTCATTCCATCCTGATCGCCTGATTGCTGCGCAGCGGCATAACGCTGCTGCATGCCCTTCGCTTCTTTGGAAAGGTTCATCAGCTCCTGCTGGAATATTTTGAACTCCTCGTCCGATTTTGAACCTTTGATGACGGTCTTGTCCAGGCTGTCGGCATAGGCCTGCAAGGTAATGGTACCATTCTCGGCAAAGAACTGGGCAACCATCTCCTGGGCACCCATCGTTACATAACGCAGCTCCGGAAGATCCGCCTTCCCTTTCAGTTGAAATTTGCCTTTTTCAATGGTAGCAGAATCTTCTGCAAACCATCTGCCTTCCCCATATTTCATCAATTTGATCTTGCCGCTCTCTTTTCCTTTGATTTCCCCTTTGATGACAAATTTGTCAGGGCTGGCACAGGAGATGATACTACAGGTTATCAACCCCAAAAACAACATTTTTTTAATCATCTGTCTATCTTTGTTTAAGGGTTGAGCATCAACCCGAGTTTACTTTGAAAAGTTCAAAATTAGAAAAGTTTTCAGAATGCAGCTTTTAATGCTTGCCAATGGATTTGAAATATTTTTCAAGTAGCTCATTTGCAGCTATAAAAGGATTTATTTTATCGTTCGTCACCTCCTTTTCCAGCAAGGCAATATCGGTTTTCACGAGGCTGTTCTGGTAGAAGTTGCTTTTTAGACGTGCTTCAATGGTTTCGTGCATCCAGAATTTGGCCTGGGCAGACCTGCGTTCCTCGAAATAGTTGTTCCCTTTCACGAATTCAAAATAATCTTCCAGACACTGTGCAATCTCTGTGATTCCGGTTTTACAAAGGGAAGAACAAGTCTTGACTTGTGGTATCCATCCCGACAGGGTAGGAGGGAAAAGATGCAGCGCATTCCGGAAGAGCGTGGCAGCCGAGTTGGCCCTGTGGATGTTGTCGCCATCTGCCTTGTTGATAACAATCGCATCGGCCATCTCCATGATTCCTCTTTTGATGCCTTGCAGTTCATCTCCTGCTCCTGCAATCTGCAACAACAGGAAAAAATCGACCATCGAATGGACTGCTGTCTCTGATTGTCCGACTCCAACCGTCTCTATCAAAAGGGTATCGAATCCTGCCGCTTCGCAAAGCAGAATGGTCTCCCGCGTTTTTCTGGCTACGCCGCCAAGGGAACCCGAAGAGGGGCTGGGACGGATGTAAGCATTCGGATCCGAAGCGAGCTCTTCCATCCTGGTTTTGTCTCCCAAGATGGAACCCCTGGAGCGCTCCGAGCTGGGATCGATGGCCAAAACCGCAAGTTTTTTGCCGGTAGAGGTCAGGTAAGTACCGAACGATTCGATGAAGGTGCTTTTCCCGGCACCGGGGACTCCCGTAATCCCAATACGCAGGGATTTACCCGAAAAGGGAAGGCACCGTGAGATGATTTCCTGGGCTGTTTTCTGGTGTTCGGGGATGTTGCTTTCGATCAGGGTGACAGCCCTGCTGAGAATGGTACGGTTCCCTGACAGAATTCCTTCGCAATATTGTGCAATGGTCAGCTCCTTCCCCTGATTTTTCTTCAAAAAACGGTGAACGGATACCGCCGCCAAATTCAACCGTGGAAGATGAATTACCCACATCAAGATCGGCTATCGGATAATTGTTATTTATTCCCACATTTCCCC
>CAINVV010000229.1 GCA_903854235.1 uncultured Bacteroidia bacterium
AATACGCCCACAATAGCCGCAAAGGCCATTCCTTTGAGCTGAACAGATCCGATGTTGATGGCGGCTCCGCTCACACCTACAACGAAGGTTACTGCACCAAGCACCATGTTTCTGTTTTGGCTGAAATCCACCTTTTGTTCCACGAACATTCTAAATCCCTGGACTGCGATGACGCCATAAAGCAACAGGGTAATTCCTCCCATTACCGGAGTGGGGATGGTGGAGATGGCTGCAGATATTTTTCCGATGCAGGAGAATCCAATGGCAAGTAAGGCAGCGCCCCTGATTACCCATACGGAGTAGACCCTGGTAATGGCCATCACTCCGATGTTTTCTCCGTAGGTGGTATTTGGAGGCGAACCTGTAAACCCCGAGAGTACATTGCTGACACCGTCACCCAGCAGGGAAAGGTGCAGCCCGGGTTTTTTCATCAGATCTTCTCCTGTAATCTCACTTGTCACAATGAGGTGGCTGATGTGTTCCGCAAGCACCACGATACAGGCAGGCGCAATGATAAGGATGGCTCCGGGATTGAAAACGGGCAATTGAAACTTAGGCAATGCAATCCAGGCTGCATTGGAGATGGCTACTGTATCCACCATCCCCAGGAAGAGAGCAAGCAGGTAGCCAGCCAAAACGGCAAACAAGATGGGAATAACCTGCATAAAACCCCTGAAAAGAACAGACCCGGCAATACCAACAGTAAGTGTAAACATCGATACAATCAGTACGTTGGGGGATGCGTGGAAGGCTGGAACAACCTGTCCCACATCCGTTGGCCAGGGTGCCAATCCGGCCTGCTGAGCCGCAACCGGGGCCAGTTCAAGCCCAATAATGGCCACTACGGCGCCCATCACGGCAGGTGGCATAATCACATCAATCCATTTGATGCCCCATTTCTTGACCACAAAGGAAATGGCAATAAAAAACAGTCCAAAAAAGATAAAGCCGGTCTGTGCATAGCCAAAATTTCCGTACGTACTTAAAATGAGCAACGTCGGTGCAATGAAGGCAAAGCTGGAACCCAGGTAGGCAGGAATGCCTCCCCGGGTGATCCAGGAGTAAATCAAAGTACCGATTCCATTCATGAGCAAGGCAATGGCAGGATCTATCCCAAGTAAAATGGGAACGAGAATGGTGGCGCCAAACATGGCCGTCAGATGTTGAAAACTGAGAGGTAAACTCTCGAGGAAGGACAATTTCTCCCCAATGCCGATCATTCGTCTGGTCATAATGATGAAGGTATATTGATCTTACTATTGTTGTTTATTCTCGCATTTCATTCCCATTTATTTCAATTTATTCTTCCATTGTGCTCAAATCCCCATCGGGTAGTCCCATGGCTCTGGATTTGAGTAACCTCCTCATTATTTTGCCGCTCCTTGTTTTGGGAAGTAATTCTGCAAACTGGATGGCTTCGGGTCGGGCAATTTTTCCCAGATGCTCCTCCATATGAACCATCAATTCGTGTTCAAGCTCCTTGCTGGGTTTGTAGTTGCTTCTGAGAACCGCCGTGATGTGTATGGCATTTCCCTTGAGGTGGTGCGGCAGGGCTATGGCCGCAGATTCAACAATGGCCGGATGGCGCGCCATGACCCCTTCAATTTCGGCAGACCCAAGCCGGTATCCACTTACTTTGATAACGTCGTCGTTACGACCTATGATCCAGTAATAGCCATCCTTGTCTTTTTTGGCAGAATCTCCCGTATGGTACCAACCTTGCTTGCTGAATTTCTCCCAATAGGTATCTATGAACCGTTGCGGATCATTGAATACCGATTTTGCCATTCCCGGCCAGGGAGTCTTGATGACGAGTGTCCCTTCTTCTCCGGCAGCTACCTCGACACCGGCATCATCGACGATAGCCAGGTCATTCCCAAAGAAGGGTTTGGTCGCGGAACCGGGTTTCAGGGGAGTGATTGGCAACGGACAAATGACAAATCCTCCAGTTTCGGTCTGCCACCACGTGTCCATGATCGGACAATTTCCTCTTCCTACCACCTTGTGGAACCAGTTCCAGGCCTCCGCATTGATGGGCTCGCCCACCGACCCAAGCAATCTCAGGGAGCTGATGTCGTTCCGGTTGGGCCACGAATCACCGAACCGCATCAATCCACGGATGGCTGTGGGCGAAGTATAGAGGATGTTGATGCCATATTTCTCTACCATTTTCCACCATCTGTCGGGATAGGGATGGTTCGGAGCGCCTTCGTACAACATAATCGTTGCGCCATTGATCAGCGGACCATACACGATGTAGCTGTGACCTGTGATCCACCCGGGATCGGCGGCACACCAGTACCTGTCTTCCGGTTTGATGTCGAAGACCATCCGGTGGGTGGTAGAGGTATAGACACTGTATCCCCCGTGGGTATGTACGAGTGCCTTGGGTCTTCCGGTCGACCCGGAGGTATAGAGCAAAAATAGCATATCCGATGAATCCATCACCTCTGTTTCGCATTTGTAGGAGGCGATGGGCAAGGCTTTCAGGTCGTGGTACCAGTAGTCCCTGTCATTTTCCATGTAGACGTCTACACCAGTTCGCTTGACCGTGATGCAGATCTCCATGGTCGGTGACAACTCCATGGCTTTGTTAACCACGCTTTTCATCTCAACGACTTTTCCTCTCCGGTAACCACCATCCGCTGTTATTACAACCCTGCTGTTGGCATCGTTGATGCGGTCGGCCAGTGCCTCGTGACTAAATCCTCCATAGACCACACTGTGGGCTGCCCCGATCTTGGCACAAGCCAACATGGCGAATAGCTGCTCCGGAATCTGCGGCATATAAATCGTGACCACATCGCCTTTTTTGACTCCCATGCTTTTCAAAATATTGGCAAACTGGGAAACTTCACGGTTCAGAGCATGGTAGGAAAAAGTTCTTGAATCGCCGGGCTCTCCCTCCCAGATTACGGCCAGCTTATTTCTGGTTGCAGAAAGAAGATGCCTGTCGATCGCATTTAAAATAATGTTGGTTTTGGCTCCTTCAAACCAGCTATAAAAAGGAGGATTGCTTTTATTCAGTACTTTGTCCCACTTCTTGTACCAGGACAACTGTTCCGCCTGTTCGGCCCAAAAGGCTTCTGGTTGTTCGAGCGAATATTTGTACAACTGATCGTACTCTTTTACATTTGCCTGATTTACAACCTCCTGTGAAGGAGAAAACACTGCATTCCCATCGCTTTTTTCCATTAGAAATCCCGGTTTAGTTGATTGATATTTTGCTAAATTTAAATGATAAAATTGGATTGGCTGTTATGCCTGTCGCATTCATATGAATAGATCGTAAGTAAAAGTATGAAATCTATTCTACGTTAAGAAGTAAAATAGGTTAATATCTTAATATTTGTAATGCGTTTTGTCTGTTTTGGTAATACACCCAATAATATCTTACTTTGTGTAACAAGCAGGGGCGCTGGTTGTCACGATTTCCGGACAGCTGCAATCCGAAAGAAAGTTTCATCGACGAGCGACTTTGTTCCTCGATCAAAAAATGACTAACTATGATGGAATCAATCATCTACCGGGGTAATTCAAAAAAAAAGTCCATCATCTCACAGCAAGGAGATTTTAACTACAGTGAACTTTTGCAGCACATTCAGCAATATGCCCTTTTATTTGAAGCAAAACGATACTCCAAAGTTGCCATCTATTCCGAGAACAGGGTGGAATGGTTTTTTGCTTTTTATGCCGCCCTGCAAAACAATTGCATTGCTGTACCTTTTGATTTTATGGCTTCTCCGGAGGATGTGGCCTATATGCTGGATGATTGTCAGCCGGAGTTGATCTTTATTAGCGAAGGGATGAAAGAGTCCTTCGCCAAGGTAGAATCAAAAAGCAGTCATCATCCAGAAACAATCGTATTTGAGAATCATCCACCCGTTCATGATCAACCCGAAACGAGCTGGATTGGACCAGAGGACAATGAAACTACAGCCGTAATCATCTATACTTCTGGCACTACTGGAAGCCCCAAGGGGGTGATGCTTTCCTACACCAACCTCCTGGCCAATATGAAGGCAGTAATTGATGCCAAAATCTTCCACGATGAAAGTCAGGTGCTGGTACTATTACCCTTGCACCACATTTTTCCGTTGCTGGGTTCGATGATGGTGACCTTCTATTCCGGTGGTATCACCGTGGTCTCCCCCTCCATGCAATCCTCTGATCTGATGAAAACGCTTGCGGATAATTCAGTTACAGTATTCATCGGGGTCCCGAGACTCTATGAACTGATTTACAGGGGACTGATGACCAAAATCAACAAGAGCCTGCTGGCAAGGACCTTTCTGAAACTGGTGTATGCAACCGGAAGCAGAAAACTGGGCAAAACGCTCTTCAAAAAGGTGCACCAGGGATTAGGTGGACACCTGAAATTCATGGTAGCAGGTGGAGCTGCTCTCAACAAGGAAGTGGGCACCTTTTTCTATGCCATCGGATTTGACATTCTGGAAGGTTTTGGGATGACTGAGGCTGCTCCTATGATCACCTTCCCTCGTCCGGGAAAGGTTAAAATCGGATCCACCGGACAGGCTCTGCCCATGATGACCGTTGAAATACGGGATGGGGAGATCGTTGCCAAGGGCCCCAATGTGATGAAAGGATATTACAACCGTCCTGAGGAGACTGCAGAAGTGCTCAGGGATGGCTGGTTGTATACCGGAGACCTGGGTCGTTTCGACGAGGAAGGGTTCCTTTACATCACCGGAAGGAAAAAAGAGATCATTGTCCTCCCGAACGGAAAAAACATCAATCCCGTAGAAATTGAGCACAAACTTGAATTTTACTCCAAAGCGATCAAAGAGGTGGGTGTATTCATCCACAAGGATATGCTGCATGCCGCCATCGTTCCGGACTATAAGTTCCTCACCGATAACTCAATCACCGATCCAAACCAGTATTTCAGGGAAATGGTGATCTCTCCATTCAATGCAGAGCTGAGTTCTTACAAGCGCATCATGCAATTCACCCTGCTAAAATCTGATCTTCCAAGAACCAGGTTATCCAAGTTGCAGCGATTCAAACTGGAGGAGATGATTCAGGATTCCGAGAACAAGAAAAACAAAAGCGAACATCCGGAGAGTGCTGAATACCTGGCAGTCAAGAGTTTCATCGAAAGTCAGGTAGATATGGATATTTCGCCGGATGACCATCTGGTCTTCGACATTGCGATGGACTCGCTGGGTAAGATGAGCCTGATCGATTTCATCGAACAGACCTTCGGCATCAAAATCGAAGAGGAACAGCTGCTGAAATTTCCTTCCATTGCCAAAATAGCTGAATACATCGGAGCCAATAAACTGTTTCACAAGGAGGAGAGTGCCTCCTGGTCAGGAAACCTGAAGGACGACCAACAGGTTGAATTGCCTAAATCCTCCTTCCTGCTGAAATTAATCGTATCGACTGTACGCGGATTTTTCAGTCTATTCTTCAAATTTGAAGTGAAAGGGATCGAAAATATTCCTGCCGGACCCTGCTTCTTTGCACCCAACCACCAAACCAAACTGGATGCCTTTCTGGTACTCTCCTGCCTTGACAGGGAAACGTTGAAAGGCACCTTTTCCTATGCCAAGAAAGACCACGTAAAAAGCAAAATCCGCCAATTTCTGGCCCGGAGAACCAACATCATCGTGATGGATCTCTCCAGAGATTTGAAGGAATCGATTCACAAAATGGCAGAGGTGGTCAAATTGGGCAAGAAAATTTTGATTTTCCCGGAAGGGACCCGCACTACCAACGGGAATCTGGGAGATTTCAAAAAGACCTATGCCATCCTGAGTTCGGAACTAAACATCCCCATTGTGCCTGTCGCCATTTCCGGGGCTTACGAGGCCATGTCGTCCGGAAAGAAAAAAATCAAATCCGGATCTAGAATCGTGGTGACTTTTCTGCCACAAATCGAACCGACAGGATGGACACCTGAGCAACTGAATTCAGAAGTCAGAAATCAAATTCTTGCCAACCTTGGATCCTTTTCCAAAAATATTTAATACCGTCGTCATGCACCGTTTTTATGTAATTACGCTTATGCTGACAGGGATGCTGCTCATTTCCTGTTCCAAATCCAGCGTAACTGAAATACCGGTAGTTCCGGTTCCTGATAAATATCTGGTGAGCTATACCCTGGTCAGGTCGATGTCGGTTCTGGATGTCAATGCCTTGTACAGTCCGGTTCAATCCGTATATCCCGATGTTGCTGATATTATTCCTTCCGTGAAATACGGTACCAAAGTCTACTCTGTCACCTACAATACCACCCTGGGCACAAAAAAGCTTGTAGCATCCGGACTTGTCTGCATTCCCGACGGAGGGGGAGCCTACCCTATCCTGAGTTTTCAGAATGGTACCAATACGGTCTATGCCAATGCACCCTCCCTGAATGCCGGCAATTATTCCATTCAGCTCATCACCGGATTTGCCACAACGGGTTTTGTGGTGGTCATTCCCGATTACCTGGGCTTCGGCGTGTCAACCCAGGTCTTTCACCCCTATCTGCACCTCGCATCCACCGTAACTCCCATTTTAGATCTTTTCAGGGCTGTCAAGGAGATGAGCGCCAAAACCGAGTTGAATTTCAAATATTCTGCAGATACCTACCTGATGGGATATTCCCAGGGTGGGCTCTCCACGCTGCAAGTGCATAAAACCATTGAGGATAGTTATGCGAGTGAATTCAACCTGAAGGCGGTCGGATGCGGTGCAGGGCCCTACAACCTGATCCAAATTACGGATCTGGTAGTTGGATCGACCAATTATTACCAACCTTATTACATTGCCTACCTCATGAAAGGGTTCAAATCGGTAGGTGCCTTTACCAACGCTTATTCCGATATTTTCAATGAGCCCTATGCTTCGCGAATCGATGGATTGTTCAACGGGATCAACAGCGGTAGCGCCATCAACGACCAGCTGACCACCAGCATGGCTCAGCTGTTTTCCGTCGAATTCCGCACAACACTCGATACCAATGTCAAATTCAAGGATATGCGGGATGCCCTGATTGCCAGCAGTGTTTCAGCCTGGAAAATCAAGACGCCGCTGATCCTAACCCACGGACAATCGGACACCGACGTTTCACCCCTGATGACCAAACAACTTTACGATAACCTGATGCTGCTTGATCCTGCATTGCCTGTTACTTATATTCCGATGGCAGGATTGGATCACGGATCGGCAAGTGCTCCCTCGCTGGTGAATTTTATGGAAAGGTTTCTGAGGATAAGGGGGAAATGATAAGTGAAAAGTTATAAGTGATAAGATAGAGAGGGTAAAAACAGGTAAATTAGAAGAGATGATAGATAAGGGAAAAATAATGATCCGAAGAGTAACAAACGACGATCTCCCGGGTATGACGGCGGCCAGGCTGGATTACCTCAGGGAGATGCAGGGAGAAAGACCAGCTTCTTTTCTGAAGGAGTTGCACCAAAATCTGCACCACTATTTCATTCAGTCGATGGCGGAAGGCAATTTCTTTGCCCTTCTCGCGGAATACGAAGGGAAAGCGGTGAGCTATGGCGGAATGATCCTCAAAAAAATTCCGGGCGACCTGAACCAATCTTCCTACCTTGAGGGTGATATTTTGAACATGTATACGTTACCCGACTACCGCAGGAAAGGGATCTCCTCCCTGATCCTGGAAAACCTGCTGGCAGAAGCAGGGAAAATGGGCGTAAGCAAAGTTGCACTCCACTGCTCGAAAGATGGGGAACCCCTCTACCGGAAATACGGATTTTCGGACCCTGCCTATCCATATCTGGAACTTACCATAAAGGTTAAAGGCTAAAGTAAAAACGCTGTAATATTGATTTTCCCTCATCACTCTTCACTCATAACTCATCACTCCCAACTCATTTCGGCATCTCTGCCAGCTCCTTCACTTTGACGCTTTTGCCTTCAATGTAAGTCTTGAAAACTTCTGGCGCATTCGGCATGGCCATCTCAAACCGCGTATTCATCAGCTTGTTTTCCAGCATTTCATAAATTAGCCTGAATCTTGGAGCCGCAGGATTGGGCTCACTGGTTAGGATAATTTTATTGTCTGAATAACTGATATCGTAATTGATAACATGGTTTTCGTTGTCAAAATAGATAGACCTGACCGGATTACCCTCCCTGTTTCTGTAGATGATCATAACATCCTCATGGACGAAAGCAGCCTGGGTAGCCGTGGCTGCCATCTCAGTTTTGCCCTTCCGCTCCAGGATACTCCTCCCAAGTTTTGGCTTCAGGGTAAACATACCGGCACTACTTCCCGGCTGACCACTTCCCTCCCCCTTCCATTCGCCTAGCAGGTATTGCCATTTCTCCCAGCCTTTATCCGGATTCTGGGCTATCAATACATTAGAAAGTAACAGAGTGAGGATAAGAGGAACAAAGATTTTTTTCATGATTTTAATTGTAGTAAATGAGATATTAATTTTCCAAGATACCTGGTTTGCAAATTTTACAAATAGAAATATACCATGATCTTGCTCTCAGATGGCGCAAATTAACCTGGATCAAAGTTAACAAACTTTAGAAATCCTTTGGCTAGTGGAATTCTGATCTTCCCTACCCCATTTCGTGATAACTTAGCATTTTTTATAGAATCCTGATTATACCAGGATCTGATTTATCACTCCAGCCACTTCTAATCCGGTATTCCGGCCCCTGTCCCGAAGGATGATTTTGCCGGTTTTTCGATCTGTCAGAACTACATCCAGCGTGGAGGTCATGCTTTCTTCAATTCTGCCATCCATCATTCCCTGTATGGGAGAGGTGAGGCTCGTAGCAGCTTCCCGGCAGGCAAGGATGGACAGAATATAATGTCTGTTCTCCAAAATCAGTTCCACCCTGAGCGGGTCGATTTGCAACTTTTTCAGGGATGATCCATTGTAGGTGGTGAATCGGATCAGTCTGTTATGCAACCAAATGCCGGCAATAAAGCCAACAAAGGAGCTTCCTAGCCAGGGAATTTTAGCTACCGAGGCCTTCACAGATATCCCCGGCTGGGAAAAATGGTTGGACTGCATCCAGACGTAGGCGCTTGGAAAAGATCTGCCCCAGTCTTTCTCCGTATAACCACGTCCTCCGGTAAAATTAGCTGAATGATCCGACACCTTCAATTGGCCATTTATCACATGATCCATGCTGACAATGCCGTGGTAGCATTCCAGAAAGGGAACGAAAGCATACGGGCCCATGATGCCCGGTGAATACCATGGTTTCGGCCAGGGAACGAAGGAAGAAAACTCAAGCCGGCCCGATATTCCCGGCAGGTCCAGTTCAATCTGTTTTTGGGTAAAAGTATTGTTCCCTATCCGGATATTGAATTCATTTTTCTTTGAATGGAAATTATCGAAATCAAATTTATGGTAGATGGCGGTCTGCCGCTTTCCATCCAGAACCTGTATAAAGGCTTGCTTTTGACCCGACTCATCGATGGCGATGCCTGGAATGATGGCGAAGGCTTCCGATTCTGAGGCGTTGACGACTTTGAAATACCAACCTTCGAAATAGCGGCGGCTTTTCCCACTACCCTGAAATTGCTCGGGGTTGAATAGCGCAGAGAGACCGGAGAAGTAGGTTGCTGTCAAGGATGAGAGATGAGAGATAAGTTATGAGAGATGAGAGATGAGAGATGAGGGCGGGGATGTTGATGCCTAAAATACGTTGACCGTTTTTACCCTTTTAACTCACAATTAATTGCAGAAAATACATCTTGATTCTGAGGTGTTGT
>CAINVV010000230.1 GCA_903854235.1 uncultured Bacteroidia bacterium
AGCTTCTTGAAAGCCGCCTGGATAACGTGGTTTTCCGCTTGGGAATTTCTCCCACACGTGCTGGTGCCCGCCAACTGGTATCTCATAAACACATTACCGTTAATGGTGAAGTGGTCAATATCCCTTCCTATACCGTACGTCCCGGTGAAGTAGTTGCCGTTCGTGAAAAATCTAAATCTTTGGTAGCAATCACTGATTCACTTTCTTCACGTCGTCACAGCAGTTTCTCCTGGCTGGAATGGAACAGCGAAGCGAAATCAGGTAAATTCCTGAATGTACCTGAAAGAGAAGAAATTCCTGAAAACATCAAGGAACAGTTAATCGTCGAATTGTATTCGAAATAATTAATATAAGGTTTATGGCAATTTTAGCTTTCCAGAAGCCGGATAAGGTGATCATGATTGAGTCGGATGACAAAGTCGGTCAATTCGAATTTCGTCCGCTAGAGCCCGGTTATGGTATAACCATCGGGAATGCATTACGCAGAATCTTGTTGTCATCTTTGGAGGGGTATGCCATCACAACGATTAAAATCGAAGGTGTTGAGCATGAATTCTCCACTATCCCGGGTGTAATTGAAGACGTAACAGAGATGATCCTCAATTTGAAACAGATTCGTTTCAAAAAAGTGGTAGAAGATTTTGACAGTGAGAAGGTCACGGTTACCATTTTTGGACAGAACAAATTCAAGGCGGGAGACATCAACAACTTCATCACCGGATTTCGTGTTTTGAATACCGATTTGCTGATCTGCAACATGGAAACCGACGTGAAACTTCAAATCGAGATGACCATCGAGAAGGGACGCGGCTATGTTCCGGGTGTAGAGAACAAACCTGTCGACGAAGAGTTCGGTGTCATTCCAATCGATTCGATTTTCACTCCTATCAAGAATGTGAAATATGCAGTCGAAAACTATCGTGTGGAACAAAAGACAGACTATGAAAAACTGGTTATCGATATTCATACGGATGGTTCCATTCACCCGAAGGATGCCCTGAAGGAAGCAGCTAAGATTCTGATTTACCATTTTATGCTCTTCTCTGACGAGAAAATTACGCTCGATTCAGATGAGAAATTTGCCAACGAAGAATTTGATGAGGAAATTCTGCACATGCGCCAATTGCTGAAAAACAAATTGGTTGACCTGGATCTCTCTGTACGTGCGCTCAATTGCCTGAAGGCAGCTGACGTGGAAACACTGGGAGAACTGGTTACCTACAACCGCAATGATTTGTTGAAATTCAGAAATTTTGGCAAGAAGTCCCTCACTGAACTCGATGATTTGTTGGTGAATCTCAACCTTAGTTTCGGGATGGATATCAGTAAGTATAAATTAGACAAGGAATAATTGAAATGAGACATAGAAAAGGTTTTAATCATTTAGGTAGGACCAGCTCACACCGGAAAGCGATGCTTTCCAATATGGCAAATTCTCTTCTGCTCCATAAACGCATAGCTACAACACTTGCAAAAGCAAAAGAGCTCAGGAAATTTGTTGAACCATTGATTACGCGTGCCAAGGAAGATTCTACCCACAACAGAAGGGAAGTATTCAGCGACTTGAAAAGTAAATCAGTTGTAACAGAACTGTTCCGTGATATTATCGTCAAAATCGGAGATCGTCCGGGAGGATATACCAGGATTCTGAAAACTGGCAACCGCCTTGGAGACAATGCAGAAATGTGTATCATCGAACTTGTTGACTACAACGAAAACATGTTGTCTACACCCAAGGCCGATGCAACCAAGAAACGCAGAACCCGCAAAACCAAAACTGTCGCCAAAGAGGATAAAAAAGTTGAAGCTGCTTCCGAAGAAGCTGCTTCCTGATCCTTTCGGTTTCAAAGAATATGCAAAAGCCATCCCATTCGGATGGCTTTTGTTTTAACTTTTGCCCTGGCTTGTGCGTATAGATTATTTATAAAATATTTACCTCCATTGTTAGATAAATATATAAATTGATTCATTTTTTGTGTATTTTTCAGCTGCATATGGAAAAGTACTTCAGAAATGACTTTTGGAGGAAGAGTGGCTGTGATTTTATGGACATAGATAACTAACATAATAGACTCTTTATGGATTACATTAAACAGAAACTTTTGAAGAAGGGCGAAGAAGAGCGCCTTATCGTTAAACGTTTAATCAGCGAATTTGGGACTACGGTACTCGAATCTGTAAACATTGATCAGGTTCTTACCGGAATGAAAGGAATAACAGGTTTGCTGACAGTGACTTCCAAGCTTAATCCAAATACTGGAATCACTTATCGTGGATATACCATCCCTGAGATTCAACAAAAGCTGCCGAAGGTAAGGCCGGAAGGTGAACCACTTTCGGAGGGACTTTTCTATCTTTTTCTGCTTAATGAAATTCCTACCAAACAAGAGGTGGATGATTTGAGTAAAGAATGGGTTAAAAGAAGTGTGCTGCCTGAGCACGTCTTTACCATTTTGGATTCGATGCCGTTGACCAGTAAGCCGATGACCCAATTCAGTACGGCCATATTGTCCATGGCCACGGAATCGAAGTTTCAGAAGGCTCACAGGGAAGGATTGCACAAGAACGATTACTGGGATACTACGTTTGAAGACGTCATGAACCTGATCGCTGCACTTCCAGTGATTGCGGCCTACATTTACCGGAGAAATTACAAGGATGGGAAATTTATTCCTCCGGACCCGAACCTTGATTGGGCTGCCAACTTTGCGCACATGATGGGTTACGACAGCGATGAGATTTACCGTTTGTTCAGAATGTATATGATGGTTCACGCCGACCACGAAGGTGGAAATGTTTCAGCACACGCTACGCATCTGGTGGGATCTGCCCTCAGTAACCCATACTATTCCTATGCAGCTGGTATGCTTGGATTGGCTGGTCCGTTGCACGGATACGCCAACCAGGAGGTAATCAACTGGATTTTTGAGATGCAGGAGGAAATTGGGACCAGTGAAACCAAGGAAGAAGAACGTGCCAAGATCGAAGCCTATGTCAGGAAGACGATCTCTTCCGGACAGGTTGTCCCGGGTTACGGTCATGCCGTCTTACGGGTAACGGATCCACGTTTTACGGCGCAGCAGATTTTTGCACAGAAATATGTAGAGAAAGATAGTTTGGTCGATACCGTGAATCTGTTGTATGAAATTGTTCCTCCTATTTTGCAATCCCTGGGTAAGATCAAGAATCCCTGGCCCAATGTAGACGCCTTTTCGGGCTCGCTTCTGCAGCACTATGGAATTACAGAGCATTTCTTCTATACCGTTATGTTCGGCGTAAGCCGCTCCTTGGGTGTGCTTGCACAGCTGGTTTGGGACAGGATGTACAATTTGCCTTTGGAAAGACCTTCCTCTGAGACACTTGAATTTTTCAGGGAAAAGGCAGGTATCTGAAATCATCCCGTAGCTATCAGTAATCTATTTATATGTCATACAGCGGTCTGAAGGATTTCGTACAATTACTGGAGCAAAAAAATGAACTGGTCCGGATCAGTCATCGGGTTGATACTGTTCTGGAAATCGCTGAAATTACCGACCGCATTTCGAAGAGTCCCGGAGGGGGGAAGGCACTGTTGTTTGAGAACAATGGAACGGCATTCCCCCTTCTCATTAATGCTTTTGGTTCTGAAACCAGAATTTGTCTGGCGCTCGGACAAGGTACCCTGGATCAGACAAGCACCGAACTGGAAGAGCTTTTTAAACAATTGGCCGGGCCTGCAGGTAATCTGCTTGACAAACTACGGTTATTGCCATTGCTTTCCAAAATTGCCTCCTGGATGCCCAAACATAGGTCTGGCAGAGGGAAATGTCAGGAGGTGGTCATGGAACACCCAGATCTGACAAAATTGCCTGTTTTGACCTGTTGGCCAGCAGATGGAGGTCCCTTTATCACTTTGCCAGGGGTCATCACACGGGATCCGGAAACGGGTATCCGGAACGTCGGTATGTACCGGATGCAGGTACTGGGCCCGGATAGTACAGGAATGCACTGGCACAAACACAAAACGGGAGCCCGCCACTACCAGGGCTACAAGAAGCTAGGGAAAAGAATGCCGGTCTCCATAGTGCTCGGTGGTGATCCGGCCTATACCTATGCAGCCACTGCACCGCTGCCCGACCAGATCGATGAATACCTGCTTGCCGGATTCCTGCGGAAAAGAAAAGTTGAACTGGTCAAATGCCTCACCAATGATCTGGAAGTGCCGGAAGATGCAGATATAGTTCTGGAGGGGTATGTTGATCCAGCAGAAGAACTAGTCTGGGAGGGTCCCTTTGGAGATCATACCGGGTTTTATTCCCTGGCAGACTGGTACCCAAGGTTTCATTTGACCTGTATCACGCACAGAAAAGGTGCGGTTTACCCTGCAACCATTGTGGGAATCCCTCCCCAGGAAGATGCCTACATCGGACTGGCCACCGAGAAAATATTTCTTGTTCCGATGAAAATGACCCTGGTACCAGAACTGATGGATCTTTATCTTCCGCCGCAAGGCGTTGCACACAATCTCACCCTGGCCAGGATTGAGAAAAACTATGCCGGACAGGCAGTCAAAACCATGAATGCCTTGTGGGGTGCCGGACAGATGATGTTCAATAAAATCATGGTGGTAACTGATCAGGACAACCCTTGGGAAAATATCGGAGCATTTGTAAAAAAAATTAGTGAAAAAATTGATCTTCAACAGGATATTGTCTTCTCCACAGGACCAATGGATGTTTTGGATCACTCCTCAACCAGATTTGCATTTGGTTCCAAGATGGGGATCGATGCAACCTTCAAATTTGAAGAGGAAATGGATCCTGATTTCAAACAGAAACCCATTCCGGATCCGGATGATTTTGCAGAATTGAAACGTGAGATTCCAGTAATTGAAAACGTCCAGACCGCTCTGTTAAATATGGGAATCTCGGCGCTTGTACTGGGCATCAACAAGTCCCCTGATTTCAGGATGGCGAATCTCGCCAAATTACTTTTGAAGTCGGTTTCCGTGCGCAGACTCAAGTTCGTCATTCTGGTTGATGCGGCCTTGCCACTGGACAATCTGGAGGCCGTGGTTTGGTACGTGACAGGAAATCTGGATCCGAGACGCGATTGTATCGTCCATCCTCCGCTCGAATCGGGTCAGGCATCGCTGTTGGTGGTGGATGGAACCCGAAAAACGGCGGCTGCAGATGGTTTTGGAAGAGATTGGCCAAATCCTGTACTCGCAGCGGCGGAGACCATTCAACTGGTCGACAGCAAGTGGGTGGACTATGGATTAGGCGAATTCATCGCATCCCCCTCGCTCTTTTATGAAGCGTTAAAAAGGGGAAACGGCGCAGTCTCAGAATAGGAATACTCTGGTTTTGCCACATCCGATAATTTTTTTAACTTTAGCATAAATCAGTCGATATTCGGATCTGTTTCATAATGTGCAACAAACCAAAAAATGAAGATGATGAAAACACTGAAGGGTTCAAAAACAGAACAGAATCTTCTTAAAGCATTTGCAGGTGAGTCTCAGGCTCGCATGCGCTATGACTATTTCGCCAAGCAGGCAAAAAAAGAGGGATTGGAGCAGATTGCTGCTATCTTCGAAGAGACCTCCCTCAACGAAAAGGAACACGCAAAAAGATTTTTTAAATTTCTGGAAGGGGGAATGGTCGAAATCACGGCTTCCTATCCTGCCGGAATCATCGGAACAACCCTTGAAAATTTGAAAGCAGCGGCGGATGGGGAAAATGAAGAGTGGACTGACCTCTATCCTGAATTTGCCAGAATTGCTGATGAGGAGGGATACAAGGAGGTAGCTGCCGCTTTTAAAATGATATCAAAGGTTGAAAAAGCGCATGAAGAGCGTTACCGGACTTTGTTCGACAATCTGGAGTCTGGTAAAGTTTTCAAACGTGGTGACAAGGTCATATGGAAATGCCGCAATTGCGGATACCTCCACGAAGCGGCAAGTGCCCCACAAACCTGTCCAGCCTGCCTTCATCCTCAGTCCTATTTCGAAATACAGGAAAAAAATTATTAATTTGAATGACAGATCTCCACAAACTAATTGCGTTACTACCAAAGGCCGAGTTACACCTTCACATCGAAGGCACCCTGGAACCCGGATTGATGTTCAGTCTGGCAGCCAGAAATGGAATTGAGCTGCCCTATGAAAATGAAGAATCCCTGCAAGCTGCTTACCATTTTGAGCGACTCCAGGATTTTTTGGACATCTATTATGCCGGATGTTCTGTTCTTCTTCAGGAACAGGATTTTTATGATCTCACCTGGGCATACCTGCTGAAAGCAAAGGAAAATAACATCCTGCATACCGAGGTCATGTTCGATCCACAGGCCCATACCACCAGAGGGGTACCTTTTAGTGCCGTTATCGGAGGGATTTACCGCGCACTTACCGATGGCTATGAGAAGTTGGGAATTAGTTTCCGTCTGATTATGTCGTTTCTACGGCACCTGAGTGCGGAAGAGGGCTACAAGACGTTAAGGGAGGCCATCCCGTTTCAGGGTTGGATCACTGCAGTGGGGCTGGATTCGTCGGAGAAGAATTTTCCGCCGGATCTCTTTGCCGACCTGTTCGAAAGTGCCCAGGAGATGGGTTTCCTAACTGTTGTACACGCTGGGGAAGAAGGACCCCCTGAATACATATGGGCGGCACTCGATCTGCTCAGGGCCTCCCGCATCGACCACGGGAACACTGCGATGGAAGACTCCGACCTGATGGATGTGCTGGGTATTTACGAAATTCCACTCACCTCTTGTCCGCTTTCAAACCTAAAATTGAAGGTAATTTCCAGGATGGAGGATCATCCTGTGAAGGAGATGTTGGAGAGAGGCATCAAAGTGACCGTCAATTCAGATGATCCTGCCTATTTCGGCGGATACCTGAACGAGAATTATTTTGCCGTAGCGGATGCTCTTTTCCTATCCAGGGAAGAGCTCGTTCAGCTGGCCAAAAACTCCTTCGAGGCCTCTTTTATTACCGATGGCGAGAAAAAGAATTTTCTTAAAAAAGTAGAGGAAGCCTCGGGAAATTAACCCCAAGCTTCCTCTTTACTTTAGCCTTTAGCCCTTATCCTTTTTCAAGGTTTCGGATAGCCGTCCATTTGATGCAGGTTATCACTAATTTCCTTTTCAGACATTTCATAGTCTGAGAGCTGACCGTGCATGTATTTGTCGTAGCCGAGAAGGTCCATCATCCCATGACCTGACAGATTGAAAATGATCACTTTTTCTTTCCCTTCCTCCTTTGCCTTTTTAGCTTCGCGAATGGTAGCGGCGATGGCATGGGTTGTTTCAGGTGCCGGAACAATTCCTTCCGTCTTGGCAAAAAGCATCCCGGCTTCAAAGCATTCCGATTGGTTGATAGCAATTGGAGTAACATAACCTGCTCTAACCGCAGCACTTACCAGGGGAGACATTCCGTGGTAGCGTAAACCTCCGGCATGAATTGGAGCTGGAATGAAGTTGTGACCCAAGCTGTACATAGGCAAAAGTGGGGTCATTCTGGCAATGTCACCGTGGTCGTACATAAAGGTTCCTTTGGTGAGGGTGGGGCAGGAGGCTGGCTCCGCACCGATGATTTCGATGTCGTCACCATTGAGCTTATCCTGGATAAAGGGGAACGCCAGACCTGCGAAATTGCTTCCGCCGCCACAACAACCAATCACGATATCGGGTTTCTTGATTCCAACCTTGAGCAGTTGTTTTTTTGCCTCGAGGCCAATCACTGTCTGGTGCAGCATCACATGGTTGAGGACGGAACCCAGCCCATACCTGGTTTTCCCGGTAGGATCGGTAACAGCAGCTTCGATGGCTTCGGAAATGGCAATTCCCAGACTTCCCGGAGTATCCGGATATTCTGCCAGTACTGCCCGTCCTGCTGCGGTTTCGGTGCTGGGACTCGCCACGCAGGTACCGCCCCAGGTGTTCATCAGGATCTGCCGGAATGGTTTTTGTTCGTAGCTGACCCTAACCATGTAAACTTTGCATTCAATTCCGCCAATCAAGGCACAGGCAAAAGACAAGGCACTTCCCCATTGGCCGGCTCCGGTTTCAGTGGTAATTCTTTTGATGCCGAATTGTTTGTTGTACCAGGCCTGGGGAACAGCGGTATTGGGTTTGTGACTTCCTGCAGGGGAGACACTCTCGTTTTTGTAGAAAATTTTGGCAGGTGTACCCAACGCTTTTTCCAGTTCAAATGCCCGGATCAATGGACTTGGTCTCCATATTTTCAACATTCCCTGGACCTCCTCCGGAATGCTGATCCAACGCTCGGTACTTACCTCTTGTTCGATCAGGTTCATGGGGAATACGGGTGCGAGCATATCCGGGGAGATGGGTTTTCCATCAGGGCCAAGGGGTGGCAACATGGGTAGGTCTGCGGCAAGGTTGTACCATTGCTTTGGCATTTCTGATTCGTCGAGATAAATTTTCTTTTGCATTTTTTCTGGATTTATTGAGTTGAAATAAATTTAAAAGGAAAGGGGAGATGCTGCGTAAACAGACATATCCCCTTTTATGGTTTAATTACAGGTATACCGGTTACGCATCTTCGTTGAAGTCGCGCCAAAGCCAATTGCTTCCCCTGTAATTTGTTAGCGTAATCATTGTTTTTCTTTTAAACTGTCAGCAAATGTAAAGAACAATTTTAAAATTCAAAATGATTGTTGAAAATAATTTAGAGAATTAAAATTTAATAATGACTTTTGGAGGGGGCAAGGCAGGTTCACGGGTCAGTGTGCTGGTAAGATCCAAAGTGCCAATGTGCCGAAAGTTTTGGGAATAAGGATGGATTCCGGCCTTTTCATGTATGGTCGTTCCTAGGATTTTCGGAATAGTTGGCTTCTTCAGGGAGGCTTGGGAGTTACGGTAATTCCAATAAAAAAAGCCGAAGATATTTCTATCCCGGCCTTCTCACGTTATCTAACCTTCTTAACTAAAAACTAATTATTCGACTATATTTCATGTACTACCACCGAGTGGGTCACGGGAATTCCTTGTTTCAGCGTGGCAGCAACTCCGCAGTAGCGCTCATCCGAAAGCGAAACTGCTTTTTCCAATTTATCCAGCGGAAGCTCTTTCCCCCAAAATTCGTAGATGATGTGCATGGAGGTGAAATGTTTAGGATGCTCCTCGGTTACCTCTCCTTCGACCCGAATGTTCAAATCGGCCACCTCTACCCTCATTTTCTCCAATATGGAAACAATATCCATCCCGGTGCATCCTGCTAGTGCGACCAGCATCAGGGCTTTGGGTCTTGGACCACTATCGTTGCCACCATTCGACTGATCTGCATCGATCACCAATTTATGTCCATTGAGTTCAGTCTCGAAGGCCATTCCCTTTTTCCAGGAGAGATTAATTTCTTGCTTCATTTTTGTGATTTTCGGATTTGATTTTGCATCAAACCTCTTGTGAAATATACGATTTCGTCCCGATTATGTTTCAGATTATTGTACGGCTACTTTCAAAACATCCTCGATGGCGGTTACAAAAGTAGCCTTTGGAAGTGCTCCCTGTGCCATCTGCGGCTGACCTTCCAGCGGTATGAACAGAAGGGATGGAATACTCTGAATTCCGAACATCCCAGCCAGTTCGCGTTCATCTTCTGTGTTAACTTTATAGATATTGAGTTTTGTGCCATAATTTGCCTGCAACTCTTCCAATATCGGGGCAATCATCTTGCAGGGAGAACACCAGTCGGCATAGAAATCTACAATGGCCGGTACGGAACCTTCAAATTTCCATTCTTTGTTTGCTTCAAAATTGAAAACCTTCTCTTTGAATGTTTCAAGTGTCAAATGTTCAAGTGCCATAATTTTTATCTGTTGAAATTATTAATTTGCTACTAACAATAATGTTTATGCAAAAGTAAATAATTTTTTGCATTCAAAAAGCTTTTTACTAAAAATATTTGCTATTAGCATAAAATGCTTTTGTAAATAGTTGACTTATTTGTAGTTTTGCAGGAGGAGAAAGCTGTTAGCTATTCAGTAGTTAGCTTTTTGCTTGGATTTGAGAGAAGATAGGGTTATATGCGATTCTTTGATGGTAAAATTAACTGCGAATTGTCGCAAGCTGTCAAAAACTAATAGCTAACGGCTAACAGCTAATAGCTTAAAAATAAGAGATTCCATGGAAAATAAGAGTGAAATTCTGAGTTTGGTCTATGAAATGAAGAAGAAATGCGGGGATTTGGATATTCAGCTGATGGAACATTTGAACCTGTCACAGTCGGAATTGTTGTTTTTTGCCTCACTCGATCAGTGTACAGGCATCAGCAGCCCTGAGTTGGCCCGGAACATGGGACTCTCACCTTCCAGAATCAGCAGGGTGATCGAAAAACTGGTCGTGGATGGTTATCTTGACCGTAATGTTGACAAGAGCGATCGTCGTGCCATCACACTTTGTCTAACGGAGGAAGGGAGGAAGATCCGGGCAGAAATAGAAAGAAGTCGCAGCGAATGTGAATCGAGACTCGTTCGTGCATTGCCTGAATCAGACCTCGACAAGTTTCGGGAGATTATCGGCAAAATGATTAAAGAGATGTAGTGTGACTGGACCTTATTCGCCTATATGCTTGTCCTTTCTTGAATTTTTCTGCATCGAATGAAGGAAACGGTCTGGATTTTTCAATAAGCACGGATTTTCATGGACCCAGTTCCCGTTTTCCCTTCGAGAATTTCATAGTATTAAAAATTAAAGAACTCCCAAGTTAGTTGTCTAGTCCAAATTAAGGCTACTGCGGTGGCCATTTTTCATATATTTTGCGGTCCTTCATTATTTATACGGAACTACTTATCAGCAGTTCATTGTCGTTTCCGTAGTAATAGGTTTTGAGTAAACGGCTGTATTTTACCTCCATTCCATATTGTTCCAATTGATGCAGGTTGCGGAAAAGATGACTTCGGCTGATCCCGATGGAGGCCGCAAATTCCGGTGGAGTTCCGGTTTGTCCGGATCGGATGAGCCGGCTCATTTTTTTAATTTGATCAAAATGGTCAACAATAGTCATAACAGATTGATTTTCAATTCTTTGATATTCCTCGCAAACAGTTCCGCATTGAGCGCTGAATTACTACCATAAGTTAAGGCAAAAAAAGGAGAAAAAAGAATTTTGGGGCTACTTTTAGCGCGTTGGTGTGTTGATTTTAGCGAAAGTTGCTAAATTTACTCCCTCCATTTCCGAATGGAGCACGGGGCTCATCCTCACGGTAAAAGTTGTCAAGAGATGCTGATCTTCGTGCTGGATGCAATTACCAAGGAAAAGAAATTTTGTTTTAAATAAATAGAAATCAACTAAGAATGGCTACAAACAGATTAATCGGAGAATTGCCCAAGGTGGGTATCCGGCCAGTAATTGACGGTCGGTTGCAGGGAGTGAGAGAATCGCTCGAAAAACAAACCATGAATATGGCACATGCAGCTGCTCAACTGATATCGGAGAACCTGCGTTTTTCCAACGGGGAGAAGATTGAGTGTGTGATTGCAGATTCTACCATTGGCGGGGTTGCTGAGGCGGCTATGTGTGCCGAAAAATTTGCCCGTTCGGGAGTAGGGGTCTCCCTGACAGTTTCTCCCTGCTGGTGCTATGGTACCGAGGTGATGGATACCGATCCTCTGTTGCCAAAAGCAGTTTGGGGATTCAACGGAACAGAACGTCCGGGAGCTGTTTACCTGGCGGCAGCATTGGCAGGATATGCACAGAAGGGATTACCTGCATTCGGTATTTATGGTCATGACGTTCAGGATAAAAAGGATGGTTCCATACCGGAGGATGTCAAGGAGAAGATCCTTCGCTTCGTGAAAGCAGGTCTTGCCGTGGCACAGATGAAAAACAAATCGTATCTCTCCCTGGGAGGAATGTCAATGGGGATTGCCGGTTCCTATGTCGATCAGGAATTCTTGCTCGATTATCTGGGTGTAAGAACGGAAGTAATCGATATGTCAGAACTGGTTCGCCGCGCCGAAAGAGGCATCTACGATCCGGAAGAATATAAAAAGGCACTGGCCTGGGTAAAAGAGCACTGCAGGGAGGGAGAAGATGTCAATGATCCCGGCAAGCAGGCTTCCAGGGAGCGAAAAGACTGGGAGTGGGAGATGGTGGTAAAGATGACCTTATCTGCCCGTGATCTGATGATAGGAAACCCAAAATTGAAAGAATTGGGCTTCGGGGAAGAGGCTTTGGGCCATAATGCCATTCTGGGAGGATTCCAGGGGCAGCGTGCCTGGACCGACCATCTGCCGAATGGCGATTTTATGGAGGCCATCCTGAACTCCTCCTTCGATTGGAACGGGATCAGGCAAGCCTTTGTGTTTGCGACGGAGAATGACTCCTTAAACGGTGTCTCCATGCTGTTTGGTCATCTTTTGACCAACACGGCCCAGATCTTCTCCGATGTTCGTACCTACTGGAGTCCGGATGCCGTTGAGCGCGTTACAGGAAGCAAACTGTCGGGGAAAGCCGCCAACGGGATCATCCACCTGATCAATTCAGGTTCGACGACCCTCGATGCTACCGGACAACAAAAGCAAGATGGGCAATCGATCATGAAGCCTTTCTGGGAGATCTCCGAAGCCGAAGCCCAAGCTTGTCTGGATGCGACGGATTGGGCCCCTGCCGATCTGGGATATTTCCGTGGAGGAGGTTATTCTTCCCATTTCAAAACGGTGGGGGAGATGCCAGTCACCATGAGCCGGGTCAACCTGGTAAAAGGCTTGGGTCCCGTGCTTCAGATTGCAGAAGGATGGACAATCGATCTGCCGGATGAAGTGCACGCCACCCTGGATAAACGGACTAATCCAACCTGGCCAACCACCTGGTTTGCCCCACGACTCACCGGAGCTGGTCCGTTTGTCGATGTTTACAGTGTGATGGCCAACTGGGGTGCCAACCACGGTGCGATTAGCTATGGTCATATCGGGGCCGACCTGATCTCCCTGGCTGCGATGCTGAGGATTCCCGTCTGCATGCACAACGTAGAGGAGGGCAAAATATTCCGCCCTGCATCGTGGAACTCTTTTGGCATGGACAAGGAGGGAGGTGACTACCGTGCCTGCGATACCTATGGACCGCTTTACGGAAAAACCAGATAATAGGAAGGATGTTAACTTATTGAGAACCGGAGGATTTGTACCCTCCGGTTTTTTTTATGGTTACAATAGGATAACTTATCTCCTTCATTTTCGTTTAAAAAGTAGTCATGCATCACATCAGATGCGCTAATTTTTTTAGATGGGGTTGAAAGTATCTGTTAGTCAGTCTGTTTTCTCAAAAGAAAGTGTGCTGAAAGATTATTATCTGGTCTTTCTCAGTCGGCAGTTAAGTATCCTTGGCAGGAAAGAGGTGCACCTTGGGAGGGCTCCTTTTGGTATCTTCGGAGACGGAAAGGAATTGGCACAAATTGCCTATGTGAAGAGTTTTCTTGAAGGAGATTGGAGATCAGGGTATTACCGTGATCAGACATTTTTGCTTGCTGCAGGCATGATGTCGCCAGTTGAATTTTTTGCCCAGCTATATGGGGATACCAACCGTGAAAACAATCGTTCCACCGGAGGCCGGAATTTTAATAACCACCACTCTACCGCAAACAGGACGCCCGGTGGCTCCTTCCTGGAACTATCGAAAATGAAGAATTCGGCAGCCGATTTATCGCCTACCGCAGGACAAATTCCGCGTTTGCTTGGGCTGGCTCAGGCCTCCAAACTGGTTAGGGAAAATCCTGAATTCAAAAAACATACCGAAGATCTTATTACAGGGGATGAAGTGGCTTTTGGCTCTATCGGGGAGTCGAGCACTTCGGAAGGGATGTTCTTCGAGACCATCAATGCCGCCTGCGTGATGCAGGTACCGCTTGCTGTGGCCATCTGGGACAATGGGTTCGGCATCAGCGTCCCAGTCGATTTGCAGACTGCCAAGGGAAGTATTTCCAAGGCATTGGAGGGATTTAGGGCCAAAGGAAAGGATGCAGGATGTCTTATTTACACCTGCAAAGGATGGGATTATCCCTGCATGGTGAAGACTTTTGAAGAGGGGATCGCCCTTTGCCGTACCAATCATGTTCCCGTAATTTTTCACATCGATGAACTCACCCAACCGCTGGGGCACTCTACCTCAGGCTCGCACGAACGGTACAAAACGGGTGAACGGCTGCACTGGGAACAGGAATTTGATGCGATTGTCAAATTCAGGACGTGGATCCTGGCTGAAGGCTATGCCGATGCAAAGTCCCTGGGTCTTTTGGAAGAGGATGCTTTCCGCGAGGCCAAGAGTGCGCGTGACCTGGCCTGGAAAAATTTTAAATCAGGATTTGAGACCGAAAGAAATGGATTAAGAGAGGTGACGGAGGCCATTTCAAAGGAAAATGACCTTCTTTCGAACAAGAAGTGGGAGTTGAACGAGTTGCTGAAGGCCTCCTATCCCAACCGGAAAGATCTGATTCGATTCGCACACAGGCTACTCCGCACCATGGCCACAATGCCTGAAATGAATGAACTGCACCGTCAACTTTCGACCTGGATGAAAGATTCAACGGCAATTGGTGCCGGACTGTTTAGCGAAGAGAGCTTTCCTGGTAAGGAAGAAAATCCAAATGGGGAGCTTTTGCCGGCTACCTACCAGTCTGGTGCAAGATTGGTAACCGGAACAGAACTGCTGAACCTAAACTTTGACCAACTCTTTCAGAAATATCCATTGTTGCTCACTTTTGGGGAAGACACCGGCGTATTGGGTGGCGTCAACCAGGAAACGAAAGGATTGCAGGAAAAATATGGCGTGCACCGGGTCTTCGATACAGGCATCCGCGAGACCACTATCATCGGTCAGGGAGTCGGACTGGCCTTGCGTGGATTTAAACCCATCGCGGAAATCCAGTACCTCGATTACCTGATCTATGCCCTTCCTTCGCTGGCGGATGATCTTTCTACGCTCCATTACCGCACTTGTGGCAGGCAAATTGCACCTCTGATCATTCGGACCCGCGGTCATCAGTTGCAAGGAATGTGGCATTCCGGATCCCCGATGAGCATGCTGCTCGGATCGATGCGGGGCTTTCAGTTGTGCGTACCGCGAAACATGACCCAGGCTGCGGGATTTTACAATTTGCTGCTCAAGGGGTATGAACCTGCACTGGTGATTGAGCCTTTGAAAGGGTATTATGTACGGGAAAAATTACCGGAAAATCTAGGGGAATATACGGTTCCGCTGGGTGTGCCAGAAATCCTGGCTGAGGGTTCTGACCTTACATTGGTTACCTACGGCTGGAATGTGACCATTGCGCTGGAGGCAACCTCCATCCTGAAATCGATGGGCATCTCGGTCGAGCTGATAGATGTGCAGACCCTGGCACCCTTTGATACCGGTCACCTGATTACCGCTTCCCTGAAAAAAACGAACAGACTGGTACTCCTTGACGAAGATGTGCCGGGTGGGGGAACCGGATACATGCTTCAAAAAATAATGGAGCAGGAGGAGGCTTTCTTCTCCCTGGATGCACAACCCCTGGTTATTTCCGCAATGGATCACCGCGGAGCCTACGGTACCGATGGGGAGTATTTTTCAAAACCAAATGTGGATTCCGTGGTGGATGCGATTTTTGGCATGATGAATGGAAAGTGATCCATTCCGTATTGGGAGGTAATTTGAAAATGGTTAAATATATTACTCATTTTCAATTCTCCCTGGCATTTTCTCTTTTAGAAATCGGATCAAATCCCCTAACTCATCCGATTTTTCAAACTCTTTGATCCGGATGTTGCAGTGCTCTTTTTCGGTCCGGATCGAAAGTATTTTGGATCTTCTCAGGGATTGTACAAAAAAATAGGCTCCAATTCCGAGCAACAGAACCGGCATCGATAACATCATTGCAAGACCTCTCCCATGATAGGTACTAGGAGGGTCATCATGTATCTCATTCAGAATATCTGCAACAGGGATCATTAATTTCAGCGAAATGGCAACCAGAAATAGCCCTGCCAGCATTGGGATCAATCTGTTCCTGAGCAAATGTCCATGGTGGATTTTAATAGACCTAATTTCTGCATAATCGAAGTGCTGATAGGCAAATTGATTTCTCAAAAGATCAATCCCCCTCGCATCAATCCGGACATAGTCATTGCAAAACGAGTTCATGGCATTTAGGTTAGATCAGGAAAAAATTTGGAGGTCCCTGATTCAACCAAATTCTCCCTGCAAATGTTTAGAAAACCGAGTAAACTTTTTAACTGAAATGACGAAAACTGATAGGATTCAAGTACCGAATCGAGAAAGGCAGAATCGAAATCAACTTCCACCTCATCCGAATCCACCCTTATAGCTTTCAAAGTAAATAGTTATTTGGCAAACTGAATAAGTTTATTGACATTTGAATGGAAAAAAAATCGAAACTTCAAATCTCACTATTTACGAAATGGACAGTGCAAAAAAGGGTCTTTTTACCACAGAAGACGGAAGAAACCACACGATCATTTTCTTCCTGGTCGCCTTGCTTTTTACCTTATGGGCGGTTGGCAACAGCCTGATCGATACGATGGACAAGCATTTTCAGGATTATTACCACCTCACGAAGGCCGACTCGGCCAATGTTCAGTTTTCGCATTACCTGGGCTATTTTTTCATGGCCTTGCCCGCCGGC
>CAINVV010000231.1 GCA_903854235.1 uncultured Bacteroidia bacterium
GCCGACGGAACATTTTACGGAAAGGCACCGGCGGCCATCGTGGATCTGAAAGCCGCCATCCGATACATCCGGCACAAGAAGGGTATCCTACCGGGGAATACGGATTGGATCTTCTCTACGGGAGTTAGTGCGGGAGGTGCACTCTCTGCCCTTCTTGGGGCATCCGGCAACAGTGCCTTGTTTGAACCTTACCTGAAGGAGATCGGTGCCGCCGATGCAAAAGATGATATTCTAGGGAGTGCCTGTTTTTGCCCCATCACCGATCTGGACCATGCCGATGGTGCCTACGAATGGATGTATGGCACCCTTCCGACCAGATCCGGACCCGTGGATCAGGAACTTTCAAAGTTGCTAAAGTCGTCTTTTGTAGCTTATCAGCCTTCCCTGAAACTTATTGGAAAGAATGGATTCGGCGTCCTGACGGCAGAAAACTATGGCCAATATTTGCTAAAAAACTACCTTATTCCATCTGCCAACAAATTTCTGATTGAACTTCCCGCAGAGAAACGCACGGATTATCTGGCAACCAACAAATGGATTTCCTGGAACGGCAACGATGCTTCATTCTCCTTTGCCGACTATGTCGCGCACGTTGGCAGGATGAAGGGCCTTCCCGCCTTCGACGATTTCGATTGCCGGCAGCCAGAACCCAATGAATTCGGCAACAAGACGATCGACTCCAGACATTTTACGAACTTTAGCCTTCAGCATTCCAGCGGAGATAAAAATGCAACCATTGACACCAATATGAAATTTTTGGTTAACCTGATGAATGCCATGTATTTCATGGGACAGAACAATCCGGGTTGTACCAAACATTGGTGGCTACGTCAGGGGAGTTCCGACAACCACACCTCTCAAACGGTTCTTGCCAACCTGGCCGCTAGTATGGAGAACCAACACAGGGAAGTGAACATGAAACTATACTGGGATGCCGGTCACGGTGCAGATGAGGATCCGCAGGATTTCATCACCTGGATTGGTCAGGTAACAGGATTTCAAAACAGCTTCGGGACAACGAGATAGAATTCCAGGTTATTTCTCAAAATGAACTTGATGGTTCAAGTTGTTTAACTGTTTGGGTTTGTACGAATGGAGTTTCGGAATTTTAAAGGAAGTTTCACTACTTTCAAATCGATTTTGGCTGATATCAACTTTGCATTCTCAAAAGATCTTTTTTAACCAAACACCATTCTATACCAAAGCGATGAATAAAAACGTTTTCCTGCTGATTGTTTTTCTTTCTTGTGCCACTTTTTCGGGTTTTTCGAAAGATGGATACGAATTGTGGTTAAATTATTCACCCGTTTCTAAATCTCTTCAGAAAGATTACCGGGAAAAAATAACCGGTTTTGCAGTCTACGGAGCCTCTCCGACCTTACAGATTGCAAGAAACGAACTTAAGACCGGATTGACTTCCCTGCTCGGCCTCCCGGTAGTTGAAATTTCAGGGGCAGCAACAGGGAATGTGGTTATTGCAGGAATACCGGGAAGTTCGGAAGCACTGCCTCCCGAACTTTTCCAGGATGAATTGAAATCTGCGGGAAAGGAAGGTTATCTGATAAGATCCTCGAAGACCGCCGACAAGGAGATCATTTTCATCACAGCCAATACGGAAATTGGCGTTTTGTACGGAACCTACCAATTTTTGCGGATGATCCAAACCGGTAAAAGGCTCACCAACCTTGATCTGCTCAGTTCCCCGAAAATAAAAATCAGGATTCTCAACCACTGGGATAACCTGAATGGCTCGATCGAAAGAGGCTATGCAGGTCAGTCA
>CAINVV010000232.1 GCA_903854235.1 uncultured Bacteroidia bacterium
GAGCCTGGCATGCCCTGCCAGGAGGTCTGAAGGCTGCTGTCACAACTCCGTTGTTCAGCCTAAAGGACAAGTTCAGGATTTTGTTGGAACCCTTCAGACCTGCCGGGAAAGATCCACACGAAACATTGGCCGGACTGGTGCGCAGACGGATGGGTGAAAGTTTTCTCAATTATGCCATCGACCCCTTCATCATCGGCGTTTATGCGGGCGATCCCGGGCAGTTGGTTCCAAAATATGCACTTCCAAAATTATATAATCTTGAACAGCAATATGGTAGCTTTATTGGCGGATCCATTAAAAAGCAGTTTAAGACCAAAACCGAAGAGGAAAAGAAAGTCACGAGGGGTGTTTTTTCCGTCAAAGGGGGCATCTCATCGCTGATCGAAGCGATGGAAAGAAAGATAGGGCAGGAGCATATTATCTTAAATATTAGCCAACTAACCGTAAAGCCGGTTGGCGATCATTTTGTCGTCAACTTCCTGGACAAGTTCGGTGAAAAAGTTTCCATCGAGACCAAAAAAGTTATTTCAACCCTTGGCGCCCATCAGTTGCATCGGGTGTTGCCCTTCGTGGAGCCTAAACTTTTGACGACGGTATCTGAACTCCATTATACCAGGGTGATGGAAATAGTTTTGGGATTTAAATCCTGGCAAGGAATGAAACTGGATGCATTTGGTGGCCTCATTCCCTATGTGGAAAAGCGGGAACTGTTGGGGATCTTGTTTATGTCCTCCCTTTTTCGGGATAGAGCACCGGCTGGAGGGGCCCTCTTCTCCATTTTCATGGGTGGCGTGAGAAGACAAGACCTGGTAGATTTGTCGGAGGAGGAGGTGAAACAAATCGTTCAAAAGGAGTTTACCAACCTTATGAAAATGAACTCCTTTCAGCCTGACCTGTTTAAAATTATCTGGCATCCGTACGCGATTCCGCAATACGAAGCCGATAGCGGAGAACGATTTACGGCCATTGAAAAAATGGAACTACTGTATCCAGGCTTGATCGTTGGAGGCAATCTGAGGGATGGAATTGGTATGGCAGACAGGATCTTGCAAGGCAAGCGATTGGCAGATTCCGTTTAAATGTTCTGTCAAAAAAAGTTGGTATTTGTCAGGAGACTCATTTAATCTCTTATTTTTGCCTAATAAACAGTTAGAAATGACCTTAACCGCCGCATTCCTACAGGATCATCAACTCATTAAACTGGTTCATTCTGTGATCAGTGTTGCCTTTCTGGTGATTGCCATCGCTTTGTTTTACAGATCATTGGTTGGGTTTTTTAAGAGCAGGAGCTATACCCGCCTGGACAAGGCACTTTCCCATGCCTTTATTTTCAACCTTTATCTTCAACTCATTTTTGGTCTGATCCTAATGGCGAATCCGGCTGCCGTTTCGGGTCAGGAATTGGTTAGTCAGGATATGACCATGAAGCTGGTCACCAAACGATTCTGGCCAATTGAACACATTGTTTTAATGCTTTTTGCCTTGTTTATTGCCAATCTCGGACTCATCTTTTCCACCAGTACCCAAAACGACAGGGAGAAGCACCGGAAGGTACTCGTCTATTACACCATCGCCATCTTAATGATTGGCTTGTCGTTGAGTTCTACCTACCTGGTCTGAAATTTTTTCGTATCTTCATCCTTCCAACTTCATCCCCTTATGTCAAATCTGTATCTGATTCCGACCACCCTTGGAGAGACTTCCGTAGAAAAGGTGTTGCCTGCAGAAATCATGCAGGTGGTCAGAAAACTGCAATATTTCGTTGTCGAGAATACCCGTACAGCCCGTCGTCATCTGAAAAAGATGGTTCCGGAAATTGTAATCGATGATTTGGATTTTAAGGAGTTGAATGAGCACACGGAAAAAAAAGAGCTTGAACTTCTGCTGGAACCTGCCTTCAGGGGTTTTGACATTGGCATTCTTTCGGAAGCCGGCTGTCCTGGAGTGGCCGATCCGGGTGCTGATCTGGTCGGTCTGGCACATACCAAAGGAATTAAAGTGGTCCCATTGGTCGGTCCCTCCTCCATTTTGCTTTCGCTGATGGCCTCCGGATTGAATGGCCAGAATTTTGCCTTCATCGGGTACATTCCTGTCAAACCGGCAGAAAGAGCCGCTGCCATCAGGGATCTTGAAAGAACCTCAGGCCGTGACAAGCAAACCCAAATTTTCATCGAAGCACCCTATCGTAATACCAAACTGCTGGAAGATCTGCTCTCTGTCTGCAACGGCCACACCAAACTTTGCATCGCCGTTGACCTGACGATGGATAGTGAATTCGTGGTAACAAAAACCGTGGCAGAATGGAAAAAGAGGATTCCGGAACTCGGGAAAAGACCCGCTATTTTCTTGCTGCAGAGTAGCTGAGAAGGACTGTAGGACTGTAAGACTATGGGACTGGGAGGACCAGAAGACTTGGGGACTGGTAGACTGAGGGACAATAAGACGGTAGGACTATAAGAATGGAGCATGCCAGTAGGGTAATCTCTGATTTTTATAATGTTATTTATATGAAAATCAAGATTATCCAAGCATTCAATTAACAATAAATCGAATTCAATGAAGGTGACAGTTTTGGGGACAGGTACTTCGCAGGGTGTTCCGGTGATCGCTTGCGACTGTGAAGTATGCCGGTCGTTGAACTATAAGGACAAACGTTTACGGTGCTCCATCCTGATTGAGGTGGCGGGAACCACTTTGTTGGTGGATGCTGGTCCCGACTTCAGGCAGCAGATGCTGACCCAGCGGGTTACCAACCTGGACGCTGTCTTGCTGACCCACGAACACGCAGATCACATCTTCGGACTGGATGACATCCGAAGCTTCAATTGGTTGCGGCAATCTCCGATGGATATCTTCTGCGAAAAAAGGGTAGCTGAAAACCTGAAAACAACCTTCCAATACGCCTTTGCAGAGATCAAGTATCCAGGTACTCCGCAAATGGAGCTAATTCCCATCGATGGCTGCAAGTTCACGGTGAAAGGCATCGAAGTGACTCCCATCCGGCTTTATCACCACAAATTGCCTGTTTACGGTTTTAGGTTTGGAAAATTCGCCTATCTGACTGATTTTAACAGGGTCGAACCTGATGAATTGAATAAACTGACGGGGGTAGAAATCCTGATAATATGCGCATTGCGGAAAAAATCGCACATTTCTCACCTGAATCTGGCCGAGGCACTGGACCTTGCCGGACAAATTGCTCCCCGGCAAACCTACCTGACCCATATGAGTCACGAAATGGGTTTGCATGAGGAATTACTGAAAATAATGCCCCCAAATGTCCAACCTGCCTACGACGGAATGATCCTTGAACTGGATTGAAGGCTGGCCAGTTGGAAAATCATACAAAAAAAAATGATAAGAAGATCTAATTGGTTGATGGCACTCTTGCTGCTTTTTTCGCTGTCGCTGAAAGCACAGGATGCCAAAACGCTTGATAACGAACAAGCCGGCAGGCTGGCAAGGCTGGCCTTCAAATGCATTCATACCGAATATGCCAACAACTTGTCTCATTCTATGCAATCCGACAAGGATGTGGGAACACCTTCCCAGTTGCATCCTGTTTTTTACGGTTGCTACGACTGGCACTCCTCCGTCCATGGGCACTGGCTGCTGGTGAAGTTGCTGAAGGAGTTTCCTGCACTACCTGCCCGTGATTCCATAATTAAAGCGATTGATCTGACACTTACGCCAGAAAATATAGCCATTGAAGTAGCCTATCTGAAGGCCCCGGGAAGGATAAGCTACGAAAGACCCTACGGCTGGAGCTGGCTGTTGAAGCTTACCGCCGAACTGGCCACGTGGGACCATCCCCTGGGGGTGAAATGGTTTGGCATCCTGAAGCCACTGGCGGCACAGGTAGTTCAGAACTACAAAGCCTATCTTCCGGGTCTTACCTATCCGTTGAGAAGGGGAGTGCATGCCAATACGGCATTTGGCATCTCCTTTGCACTGGATTATGCCAGAACCATGGGTGACAAGGAATTTGAACAGTTTCTGCTGGAACGAAGTCGTTTCTATTATTTAAAAGACAGGAAAATTCCGGCATCCTGGGAACCAGAGGGGGATGATTTTTTCTCACCCTCCCTGATGGAGGCCAACCTGATGCGCAGGGTACTGAGTAAAACGGAATTTCAGCGGTGGTTTGCCCATTTTTTGCCTACTATTCCAGCTTCGCTGCAACATC
The DNA here is from genome assembly GCA_903854235.1 of uncultured Bacteroidia bacterium. Taxonomy (GTDB): domain Bacteria; phylum Bacteroidota; class Bacteroidia; order Bacteroidales; family Prolixibacteraceae; genus CAINVV01. The sequence goes on from CAINVV010000232.1 coordinate 4,187, forward strand.
CGGCCATCGTGGCTGATCGTGCAGACCCAACCGGCGTTCACCTCGACGGACTCAACCTCAGCAGGGCCTGGTGCATGTTCGAAATTGCCAGATCCTTGCCTGCCGGAAGCGGCATGGCCAATGAGTTGCGACGGATTGGAAAGGAGCATGCACAGGACGCACTTCCACACGTCATTTCGGAGAATTACCTGGGAACGCACTGGTTGGCAACCTTTGCGGTTTGCGTTTATTTTGCCAGATAATTGAAAGCAGTAAGAAGATGTTTCCATTTTTCGAAATTGGAAAAGTTAATTATTCACATTGTTTCAATAGGTAGTTTTTTTTAATCTCATGAAGTTCGTATTATTGCATCCATCAAACAGGAAAAACTAAATCATAATAACTAGTTGCTCATGAAACTCTATTTCCCTGAAAACTATAAGGCAAAACTCGATCTGAAGCAAACAGAAAAGGCCATTAAGCTGATCAAAGATTTTTGTCAGGAGAATCTATCTTCCGAATTAAGGCTGCGCCGCGTGACTGCTCCCCTTTTTGTGCTGAAGGGTACAGGGGTCAACGATGACCTGAACGGGATCGAACGTCCCGTCTCCTTTGCCGTGAAGGAGATGAATGATGCCAAAGCCGAAGTGGTACAGTCGCTCGCTAAATGGAAACGGCTGATGCTGGCCAATTATGGCATCCCTGCAGGTTACGGAATCTATACGGATATGAATGCCATTCGGCCGGATGAGGAGCTCTCCAACATTCACTCCCTTTACGTAGACCAGTGGGACTGGGAAAAGGTCATCACGGCCAAACAGCGGGAGGTTGAATATTTGAAAAAAGTGGTCAACCAGATCTATTCTGTCCTGTTGCGCGCCGAGTTTGTAGTCTATGAAAATTATCCGACCATCAAACCTTTACTCCCAGAGGAGATTACTTTTGTCTATGCAGAGGAGCTTGTACAGCGTTATCCAAAGCTTACCCCCAAGGAGCGCGAATATGAAATCACCAAGGCCCATGGAGCAGTCTTCATCATTGGTATTGGAGGAAAGCTGAGCAATGGGGAGGTTCACGACGGCAGGGCACCCGACTACGACGACTGGACGACGCCAAATTCAGGGGGCTACAAGGGATTAAACGGGGATATTCTGATTTGGAATCCGGTGTTGCAGCAATCCTTTGAAATCTCTTCGATGGGCATTCGGGTCGACAAGGAGGCTCTACTCTGTCAATTGGAACTGGCCGGTGCCAACGACAGGAAAGAGCTGATGTTCCACAAAAAATTGTTGAAAGATGAGTTACCACTCTCCATCGGGGGGGGACTGGGCCAATCGCGGCTCTGCATGTACTTCCTGCGTAAGGCGCACATCGGCGAGGTACAGGCCAGTCTATGGCCGGAAGCAATGATCCAACAATGTATTGAACACAATATTTACATGGTATAAACCTGCCGGGGAAAACAAAAAATCCCTGAATCGTGCCTGATTCAGGGATTTTTTTGTATTTTTGCGCGCACTTAAGGCCGGCCCGGTAGCTCAATGGATAGAGCAACAGCCTTCTAAGCTGTAGGTTCTTGGTTCGATCCCAAGCCGGGTCACTGAAAAAAATCCAACCACTTGATTATCAGTGATTGGATTTTGTGTTTTTGTGAAATTGCGAAACTGATGTTTTTCTTCCTCTTTACCACTGTGCTCCAACGAGGGGTATCGGAGATCGAAGGTGTCAATTCATTGGGTAATTAATTGGAAATCAATGGAATTTTAAAACAAAACCTGCTTCCAAGGTCAGTTTCACTTTCGGCCCAGATGGTACCTTTGTGCTTGTCTATAAATTCCTTGCAGAGTACCAGACCCAGGCCTGTCCCTTTTTCATTGTGCGTTCCCGGCAGGGAATAGCTTTCATCGATCCTGAAGAGTTTGGCCAACTCTTTTTTCTCTATACCTATTCCATTGTCGGATACGGTTACCAATAAATCCTTCTCCGTTTTTTCCACCTTAAGTTCAATTTTTCCGCCTGGATGGGTGAATTTGATGGCATTGGAAATGAGATTTCTTAAGACGCTGGATATCATTTCCTTATCAATGTTTACCATCAAAGGTTCGGATTGAACTGTCGTAAATTGAATGGATTTCTGGATGGCCGCAATATTGGACAGTTCAAACACTTCTCCGATAAGGAATCCTATTTCAATTCGCTCCGGATTAAAATCCATGCGCCCGGATTGAGACCGCGACCACTCCATCAAGTTCATCAGAAGGTCGATGGCTTTTTGGGAAGAATACTGAATGATTTCGGCATACTCTTCAATTCCATCGTAATCCTTTGCCCTGATTTGATCCGTCAATAAATTGCTGAAGCCCAGAATCCCATTAAACGGGCTCTTTAAATCGTGTGCAATGATCGAAAAAAATTTGTCCTTGGTTGCATTCAGTTCGCGGAACTTGGTCTCGCTTTGGTGCAAGGCCTTCAGGGTCTTTTTCTGCTCTGTGATGTTTCGAAAGCTCCAAACCCGGCCTACGCTTTTCCCGTTGAAAACTTGTGACTGGGAATATATTTCAAAGATTTTCCCATCCTTAAAGGTGATAAAGTCTGTAGATACCTCCTCGTCGTTGTTGTAGATCTCCTGGACTTTGTTCATAAATTGTTCAGGTTCTTTGAGTTGGTTCAATACAAAGGCCAACATCGTCTCATCGTCACGCATTTGGAGGATAGATTCCGGAATTCGCCACAGCTCCACAAACTTGCTGTTGAAGTTGGTGATTTTGCCACTTTTGTCGACCACAAGTATTCCGTCAGCTGTAGATTCAAGGGTTGCCGAAACAAGTGAATGCGATATTTCCAGTTCATTCTCTGCCCTTTTCCGTTCGATGACATTGGCAACCTGGCTTCCAATGGAGTCCAGAAACTGAAGGTGCTCCTCCCTGTAAACATTTTCCACGGAATAGTGTTGTAAAACCAATACCCCAATGGTTCGCGAGGATGTTTTCAAGGGGATGCCGATCCAGGAAGGAGAGGGAGAACCGACCAGTGCGATTTTATTCAAGTCAACAAGACGCCGAAAAACAGCGGGTGTAATCACAATGGATTTACCAGTTTCGTACACATAGGAGGTACAACTTTTGTATAACTCTTGTGGTTCAGGTGGCTGATCGTACTTATCCACAAAATAAGGGAAACTGAACAACCCCGTCTGCCTTTCGTGAAGTGCAAAGAAACAGTTTTCGGCGTACAAAACTTTTTTCAGGGATTGATGAATGATCTTCAGCAATTCGTACAGATCGGAGGTATTCACGACTCCCTGTACTATTTCGAAGAGCACGTTCATCTCATTTTCGGCTTTTTTGCGATCAGAAATGTCGATGAGCACACTTATAATGCAAGGGGTATTCCGAAAAGTGATTTTCTCCCCGGAAATGAGGCAGGTAAAAATCTGGCCGTTCTTGTTCTTAAATTTAGTTTCGAAATTTTCAATCTTTCCAGATTTATAAATTTCGTTGTAAAAATGGTTTCTGGCGGTTTGGTCCATCCAAAAATCAAGTTTAAGGATCGACTTCCCGATCAGTTCTTTGCGCTCATAACCAGCCCTTGAGATCTTGTTGTTGGTCTCGACAATCCGACCGTCCTCGATTTTCGTGACAATCATGATACCAGGACTGTAATGGAAGAATTTGGCGAAAGTTTCCTCACTTTCGGCGAGGGCCTTTTTCGTTTCAATTTCCCTGGTAATTTCGACAAATGTCACTACGATTTGGCTCAATTCACTCTTCTCGTCAAATTCAGGAAATGCTTCCACCCTGGCCCAGATGTAGGTTCCATCAACGATATTTATTCTTCCCAGTATGCAATTGGTAAAGGATTTCCGCGTTTTCAGGGCTCTCATCACCGGATATTCATCCAAGGGCAGCAACGTGCCATCTTCCCGAACGAATGACCAGGCAGGATCAATGGCCTCTTTACCCTGCATCTGGTCGATAGTCAGTCCCAGAATCCTGGAAGCCTCTTCGTTGGCCATCAGGATGCTCGTGTCGGGTGCATGCACCACTATGCCATCGTGCAAATGCTCAATGAGTGTCTGTACCTTTAAAAGTGCAGCTTTGTTTGATTTCGAATTTTCGTTCATATCAAAACAGACCTTAACTATATTTTTGAATCATCTCGAGCAACAGGTTCTTCTTCATTGGTTTTGGGATGAAATCGTCACAACCCGCCAGCAGCGCTTTTTCTCGCTCTTCTGTGGTGGCATAGGCGGTCTGGGCTATGACAGGAGTCCCGGGGTGTCGCTGTTTGATCCTCCTGGTGGCATCATAGCCATCCAGAACTGGCATCTTTAAATCCATGAAGATCAAATCATATTTGGTTTTAGCAGCCATCGCAACCGCTATTTCCCCGTTGCCTGCATGGTCCAGTTTTTTTACACTCTTCTTGAGTAGGATTTCAAAATATAGAAAATTAATTTGCTCATCGTCAGCGATCAGGATGGTAACCTCCTGCAGGGGAAGATGAGGTTTGGATAAGACAGCCTCCTTCACCCTTGATGTTCCGGTGTGCTCGACTGGAATTGTTAGTGTGAAACAGGAGCCTTTGCCGGGCTCGGATTCAAGTTCCAGCGTCCCGTCAAGTGCATGGACCAACTCCCTGACAATGCTTAATCCCAAACCGGTACCACCAATGGCCATGGTAAGGGCCTGTTCGGACCGATAGAACGAATCGAACACTTTCTGCTGTTCGTGTAATGGAATACCCATTCCGGAATCCTTTACGTAAAATTTTATCTCTTTTTGATGAAGCTCGTAGCCAACTTCCACAAATCCAGTTGTGGTATATTTGATGGAATTGGAAATGAGGTTGGTTAAAATCTGTTTAATTTTTTCCTGGTCCGAAAGGATGGATTGCTCAAAATGTCCCTGCGGAATCCGAAGATTCAGTCCAATGTTCTTCCTGGTACATTCACTGCTGAATAATTTGCCAAGATTGGTGATCAAATTTCCCGGATTGATCTCATTCCTGGATACGGCACTTATCTCGCTCTGCAACCTCGACAAGAGTATCACGTTCTCAATCAGGGTTAGGAGTTGGTTGGAACTTTTTAGGATGATTTGCGCAAACTCATCCTTTTCTGCACCCTGAACTTCGGCCATCAAACTGGAGAAGCCCATGATGTGGTTCATTGGGGTCCGAATCTCATGGCTCATGTTGTTCAGAAAAGCTGTTTTTAGTCGATTGCTCTCCTCTGCCATCTCCTTGGCGGCTATCAGTTCCGCCCTGGCCCTTCTGTGTTCTGTAATATCCCTGGCAACTCCGATGAGCGCGATGGGATTGTCATATTCATCCTTGATGATGGAGGTTGAAAGTGATATAGGGAAAAGTGATCCGTCTTTCTTCCTGTTCATGATCTCTCCGCACCATCCCCCTTCAATGGTGATTGGCAAGATGTCTCTGACATGTTCGAAGGCCAGGTCTGGAGAGCGCAGACCACTGGTATGCATACCCATTAATTCCTCATAGGAATATCCGTACGTGTGGACAAATGATTTATTGACGTAAATGATCTTGTCGTCATTGTCTGTGATGGATACACATTCTCCAATACTTTCCAGAGAGTAGGCCAGTAATTTTACTTTTTTCTCTACCTCCTTCTTGTCTGTGATGTCCTGAAATATCTCCAGCATGGCAAGCTGCCCGTGAAACATCATTCCTGTGTGGCTGATATGGAAAGTTTTACCGCCAAGAATGCCCTCCGCCTCGTAAAACCTGGTCTCGCCTATCTTTATTCCGCGCTTCAAAGGACATTTTTCGCATTGTTCCCGATCGTCACAATAGAGTTCCCAGCACTTGTGACCGACCGTGTCCTTACCAATATTTTTTCTCAGATTATCGCTCATAAACAGGATATTGCCTGATTCATCGACGATGTCAATGCCAAATGGAATGGCTTGAAGCAACGAATTGTTCAGTTCGTTCGATTGCTTCAACGACTCTTCCTGCTGTTTTCGATTGGTGATGTCCCTGCTGATGTTCATCACTGCCAGCTGATTTTTAAATTTGATCACCTTGGCTTTAATTTCCACATCTATCAAGCGTCCGGACTTGTGAATCAATTTTGTTTCAAAATCGACGAATCCCTTATCTCTCAATTCTTTAATTCTGAACATTTGTTCTTCTTCGGATACTCTGATTTCAATCTGATCGGGTGATATATGATAAATTTCCTCATTCGAATATCCCAGTAAACGGGCATTGTTTTCGTTGCAGTCGATAAATTGGGGTTGGCCCTCAGGGGAGATCAGAAAAATGGCAATACTGTCGGTATTTGCCTCAAAAAGTTCCCTGTATTTGTTCTCATTTTCGTTCAAGGCTTCCCTTGCCTGAATCCGATCCGTAATATCCTGGATAGTGCCGGTCATGGATTGGATATTCCCATTGGCATCAGTACTCAGTTTTCCCAAACCCAAAACCCATCTCACTTCACCATCCGATTTTCTAATGATCCGGTACTCCTTGTTAAAGGGCAAACCTTTGCCAACTTCCTCTTCCGTAAAATATTTGGACATCATCTCCAAATCCTCTGGATGAGCCAGATCCAGCCATCCTTGAAAATTGCGATCGTACTCCCTATCTATTCCAAATATCTGTTCCAGTACTTCGGAGGAGGTCCAGTGATTGGTCTGAAGGTCGAACCGATAGGAACCCATAAAAGCAGCACGCTGGGATTCCTTGAAAAAATATTCGCTTTCCCGCAAAAGGTCTTCTGCAATTTTTCTTTCGTTGATATCCCTGAAATTGATGATAATGCCATTGATGTCAGGATTGGAAAGCATGTTGCTGAAGGTGCTTTCAATCCATTTGTAATCCCCCTCTGCAGTAGCGAACCTGTATTGTAGGGTAGGTGAATAGACTGGGTCCAGGAACAGTTTCCCAAGTTCTTCCAACACCCTGGGAAGATCTTCCGGATGGGTCAGTTCATTTGGGGCCCCATAATCATCGAGGTCTTCCGCAAATCCAAACATCTTTTTTGCAGCGGGGCTGATGAAGGTGAATTTTCCTGCTGCATTGACCAATGCTACTCCATCAGGGGCTTTGTCAATGAGCGCGCGGAAGTGAGTTTCAGTTTTTCGGAGGGCCTCTTCTGCCAGGTTGCGTTTGGCTAACTCCTTTTCCAGTGCCAGTGTTCGCGCAGAGACCAATCTTTCGAGTTCCAACTTTTCGTCTTTTTTCTGCAGACTGGCTGATTTGATCTTTGCCATGGCCCTTATCTGGGCAATCAGTTCGGGTTCATCGATGGGTTTGCCCAGAAATCCTTCGGCTCCATATTCCAGCGCTTTGATTCTGTTGGCCCTGTCTTCCTTAAGGGCTGTTAGAAAGACGACAGGGATATCGCGGACTCTTTCGTCTTTCTTCAGGTTACTGCACACTTCAAAGCCATCCATTCCCGGCATAACGATGTCAAGCAGGATCACATCGGGATTTTCGGCTACGGCAAGTTCTATGCCCTTTTGCCCGTTCAGGGCCGTTAACACGACAACCTCAGGAAACACATCCTGCAGAATGGCTTTTAGGCTAATCAGGTTGTCACTGTTATCGTCAATGGCCAGGATTTTAATCATGATAGGTGATTTCTTCTGGCAATGACTTTGCCAATTATTGCATTAAATATTTCGTGGTCGATGGGTTTTGAAATATAGTCATCGAATCCAATGGCTATAAAATGCTCCCGGTCCCCCTTCATTGCACTGGCTGAAACTGCGATCACAGGTACCTCCTTCAATTGGTTTGTTTGGCGCATTTTGCGTAAGATCTCCTCCCCGTTTTCTCCCGGCAGGGCAATGTCAAGCAGAATCAATTCGGGAGCATGAAGCAAGGCTGTTTCGAGTGCTGTACTGCCATCGTTGACTTCAATGACAGTTCCAAAACCCTCCAGCAATACTTTTATGGTTAACATATTATCCGGATTGTCTTCCACAACGAGAATGTTTGGAGACTGACTTTGCAGGGGCTTGCTGGTTACCTTCCGGGAAAGGTGCTCCTTCCGGGTTTCGGGGAAGATCATTTGGGAGACAAAGGTCAGCAACTGCTCTTTTTTTACATCCCCTTTTTGAATCAATTGATGGATGTTGTTGTGTTTCAGAAAGGCAAGTTCTTCCTTGGTTACAAATTTTGCCGTGAGAATGATTACGGGAAGTCGGGCAGTCTCCGGGTGGTTTCTGATTTGTTTGAGCACTTCGAATCCATCCACATCCGGCATCATTAAATCCAGAATCATGGCATCAGGGATTTTTATTGCAATTTGCTCCAATGCTTCCATTCCATTGTGGGCAACGGAAATGGCATATCCCTCGGAGGAGAGCATTTCCTTCATTTGGATGATGGCTGCCTCTGAATCTTCTACCAGTAAAATGGTTTTATCCTGGGTGTTTCCAGGCATGGGCGCCTGCGTTAGAATGAATTTTTGATGGTCTGCATAAACTACAGGGTGATTGGTGTCAATGGTTCGTGCGGGGCATTGAATTGGCAATATCACCGAAAAACGGGAGCCCTTGCCCTTTTCACTCTCCACGGTAATGGTTCCACCCAGCAATTCGGCATATTTTTTGGCAATGGACAATCCGAGACCGGTACCACCGTACTTTCTGGCATTGCTGTTGTCGGCCTGTCTGAATTCTTCGAAAATGCTTGCAAGAAATTCCTGGCCAATGCCTATTCCCGTATCTGTAACGTCCAACCGAATGGAATGAGCGCTGGATTCTGCTGCGATGGCAACTTTTCCTTCATCCGTGAACTTGACGGCATTAACGACTATATTTTGGAGTATATGCCGGCATTTTTCATAATCGCTGTGGATGAATGGCAAGTCACTGTTTAGTTTGCAGGTTAGTTCAATATTCTTTTGTGCGGCCAACGGTTCTATCAATTGAACTACCTCGTTCAGCAGGTGGTTTACATCGAATCGATTGACCTGTACCTCTTCGTATCCTGCTTCAATACGGGAGAGGTCGAGGATGTCGTTGATCAGCATCAGCAGCTGTTTCCCGTTTCTTTCAATCACGTGGAGGTAGCCGTACTCCTCGTGCGGAATCTTGTTTTCCAACCGACGGTTTAAAACGCCGCTCAGCGCAATCACGGAGTTAAGTGGAGTTCTGAGCTCGTGACTCATGTTGGAAAGAAAGCTGGATTTTAAATGGTTGCTTTCATTGAGCTGTTTTGTCTGCATCTCGAGTTCCGCATTCTGTTCAACCAACTCTTTAGCCTGACTCGACAACTCCGTCTTTTGAGCCTCCAGTTCACTGTTTTGCAGACGGAGGTTTTCGCTCAGGAGGAGGATCTTTCTGCCGGCGAGGATGGCATTCATCCAGACAGTCAGGGTACTTTGCATGTCTGTAATGAGTCGTACGGAAACTTGATCGAATCCGGAGAGGCTTGACAGGGAGATCATTGCAATTACCTCCTTCTTGTCGATGAGCGGAATGGTAATGATCTCCTTTGGTTTCATCGCCCCTGTGACAGCCGTAAAAGCGAAATTGGTGTCTTCTGGTATGTTGGTGAGGTGAGAAATCTCTCTGGTAGTCAGTGCAAGTCCAAATTCGCCTTCGTGGTTTCGGGCGGAAAAGGATCGCGTGTAATTAGCAGGGAGACCTATGGATTCGAAATGCTCAAAATGACTTTTTTCGTCATTGAGCAGATAAATGGCCCCCACCTGGGCATTGGTCAGGTTCATCAGCGGTTCGAGCACATATTCAAGCAGTGAGCTGGACTCCAGTCCTTTCAACAGAAATGAGTTCAAGCGGACGGACCGGTCCTTGAAATTGAATTCATTCTGGATGGTATTGGCCAATTTGTTGAACGAATCAGCCAGTTCACCCAATTCATTCTTTGAAGCGTAGGAGCTACGTATATCCATTTTCCCCTCGCCAAAAATTTTATGGATACCGATCAGTTGCTTAATGGGTCGAATGATGTTGTTTGAAAATACAGTTATGATGATGCTTAGCAGTGCCAAAATGCCGGCCAGAAGGATAAGCAGCTGTTTGTCAAGTGATTCTTTAACCCCTTTGGCATGGGTAAAAAGCTGTTCGGCCTTGTTGAAGGCAAAACTGTCAATCTTCAGAATGGAATCATAAAGTTTTTCTCCTGCCTTTTCCATATCAGCAGAGTCGTCAAAATGATTCAATTCCGTGTTGCTTTTTCCTGCTCTGACTAGTCCCTTAAAGTGCTCGAGCAGCGATATCCACTGCAAAAAGACGAGACGTGCCTCCTCTACATCGGTTTTTGGTCCGAGATAGTGGTTCTTCAAAATTTCAAAGTCATTGGATGCATCTGCCTGGTACACGACGATGTTGGTGAGCGCTTTCTGTTTTTCCTTGTCATTGTCTGTCTGCAGGATGTTCAGGAGTTCGAGCCGGATTGACCTGATATCAATCTTCAGATCACTGATGGCTCTTCTTACAACCAATGGATGCTCATATAAATCGCTGGTCTGTTGGGCCAATTGGTTTGATTGGAACCATGAATTCACTCCCATAATCAGAAAGAGAATAAGAATAATTCCAAAACTGATGGACAGTTGGGTGACTAATTTCAGATCAGACAATTTTTTCATAAATTTATTTAGCTTGGGTCTGTTAATTTATGAAATTTTTCTGAAATATGGCAGCGTAGGCATACACCTCCTGGAAGTTATTTTTCTTTAGCAATTCGCGCTCGGTCTCTCCGGTTACGAGATAGCCTCCGGGGGCCAGGGTATTTGCGATTTTTTCCAGAATTTGAATTTGGGCTTCCGTTTTGTAGTAAAACAACAGGTTGCTGCAAAATACCAGGTCAAAATTGCCAAAGATACTGGGTGTCGGGCAGGCTCGCTCGTCTGTGAGCAGATCAAAGTAGGAGAAATCAACTTGATTTTTTAGCAAGGGAGAGATGAAATAGCTGTCCCTGCTGCGGGTGAAGTAAGTGTCGATCCGCCTCATACTCAAGTTATTCAAGGCTTCTGGGGTAAACATTCCTTTTTCTGCCTTCGCCAATTCGGCTGGATTGTTGTCAGTTCCAAAGATGCGATAACTGAATTTGTGGTTCGATTTCTGCTTCAGTTCATCCAGCAAAATGGCGATGCTGTAAGCCTCCTGCCCGGAAGCACAGGCCGCAGACCAAATTCTCAGTTCGCTTGATTTTTCGTTTCTTTTTTTTGCCCACAGGTGTGGTAAAAGAAGCATTTCCAGAGAAGAAAAGGTTAGTGGATTTCTGAAAAATTCGCTGTAGGCGATGTGCATGGAGTCGACCAGAGGCGTCACTTCCGACTGGTTGTCCTTCAAAAAAGTAACATAATCACTGTATGAAGAATGATTTTGGCTTTCCATTCTTCTCGCAACCGATTTTTCAATGAAAGAAATGTCAAATCCTGAAAGATCAACGCCGTGCGAAGTGAATAAATACTCAACAAGCTCCTCAATTTTTTTTCTCATGCTATTCATGCATTATTCCCGGAAATCTCTAAATTTCATAATAATTGTTAAAGTTATCAATTTTTACAAATCCCTGATGAGTCAACAAACCACTTGAAATAAGGTTTTAATCACCCTTACATTTTTTGCAAGCTTTGCAATATTAAGGGAGCAAGCTCATCCGGATGCCGTGTCTGCCCCCATCTTTGCCTGAATTCTTTGTCCAAAAAGGATATCTTTGCGGCTTCAAAAACTGATGATATGATTTCTGTGGACGGACTTTCTGTTGAATTTGGTGGCACGACCCTTTTTTCCGACATCTCCTTCGTCGTTAACGACAAGGACAGGATTGCCCTGATGGGAAAAAACGGTGCCGGGAAATCGACCCTGCTGAAGATCATGGCAGGGGTAAAATCTGCCAGCAAGGGCCGTATCTCTGCGCCAAAAGAGGCGGTGATTGCCTATTTGCCTCAGCATTTGCTTACGGAGGATAACCGTACAGTTTTTGATGAGGCAGCTCAGGCGTTTTCGCGAATCCACGAAATGGAGCGCGAAATTGCCGCCCTGAATGAGGAATTGGCCGTCCGAACGGATTACGAGTCGGAGGGTTATGGCAGCATTATTGAACGAGTTTCAACGCTTAGTGAGCTGTTTTATTCGATTGAGGAGATCAATTTTGATGCCGAGGTGGAGAAAATCTTACTAGGACTCGGATTTGCACGGGAAGATTTCGGACGACCAACCAGCGAATTCAGCGGGGGATGGCGAATGCGGATAGAGCTGGCCAAAATATTGCTTCAAAAGCCAGATCTCATTCTGCTGGATGAGCCCACCAATCACATGGACATTGAATCCGTTCAATGGCTGGAAGAGTTTCTTGTCAACAGTGCCAAGGCTGTGATGGTCATCTCCCACGACCGCGCCTTCATCGACAATATCACCACCCGTACCATCGAAGTAACGATGGGACGAATCTACGACTACAAGGTAAACTACTCCAAATACCTGGAATTGAGGAGAGAGCGCCGGGAGCAGCAGCAGAAGGCTTTTGACGAACAACAAAAGATGGTTGCCGAAACCACCGAGTTTATTGAAAGGTTCAAGGGTACCTATTCCAAGACCTTGCAGGTGCAGTCGCGGGTGAAAATGCTCGATAAACTGGAAATGGTGGAAGTGGATGAGGTCGACAGTTCTGCCTTGCGCCTGAGGTTTCCACCCTCTCCTAGGTCGGGCAACTATCCGGTCATTGCAGATGAGCTGTCCAAAAGCTACGGTGATCATCTGGTGTTCAGGGATGTATCACTGACCATTGAGCGGGGGGAAAAGCTCGCATTTGTAGGTAAAAACGGGGAAGGGAAATCAACCCTGGTGAAGGCCCTGATGCGGGAGATTGAATTCGATGGCAAGCTGACGCTGGGACACAACACCCTGATCGGTTATTTTGCACAAAATCAGGCATCACTCCTTGACGAGGAGTTAACAGTTTTCCAGACAATTGATGATGTTGCCGTGGGCGACATCCGGACCAAGATCAAGGATTTGCTTGGTGCATTTATGTTTGGTGGAGATGACATCAACAAAAAGGTTAAGGTCCTAAGCGGGGGAGAACGCACACGGCTGGCCATGGTCAAATTGCTGTTGGAGCCTGTCAATCTGTTGATTTTGGACGAACCAACCAATCACCTGGATATGCGGACCAAGGAGATATTGAAGAGTGCCCTCCGGGATTTTGACGGGACACTTATTCTGGTCTCGCACGACCGTGATTTTCTTGACGGACTGGTTACCAAGGTTTTTGAATTTGGAAACCAGCAGGTCAAAGAACACCTGGGCGACATCTACAGCTTTCTGCAGAAGAAGAAAATTGAAAATTTGCGGGAGATAGAAAGAAAATCTTTCAAATAATCTGAACAATTAGGGCGATACTTTGTTCTGTATAGGTATTGTCCCGGGGTAAAATCTCAGGACATTACCCATTATCTGAAATGCGGGATTCTCTCTCGTTCTCGTGTGTGGTCGGAGGACAGGGTATTTCCGTAGGTTTAGCGAATGGTCAGATGTATAGCCAGCAAAATTGATCAATAATATCTGCCTTCTGCTATGATTAATAAATTCTTGAATACCGATTATCCCCAGATTGTATCTGCCGGAACAGAGCATCCGGTTAAGAAGTTAAACCAGCATCTTGATCTGGAAAACCTTTTGGAAAATCTCGATAGTGAGGTGGATGTGGTGATGGATTTGTTGAAAATTATTCCAAAGCAGTTACTGAATGACATGAATTCCCTGGAGGAGGCCATTCGACGGAACAATGTGATCGGACTTAAATATTCCATCCACAACCTGATCGGTGTTTCACTGAACATGTATTTCAAACAACTTACCGAGCTGGCCAGAATGTTCGAACTGGAGATTGAAAACAACAACCGCCAGGTACTTAATGAACTGCTTGCGGAGATGGTTCTGGAAATGAAAATGGTGGAACAGGAGATCGCGGATTTTGAGATTCAACGGACAAACAGGGCCGTTTGAGCGTCACTCATCTCCCTACACGGACGCAATTATCAACTTTTAATCGGAGGAAGGCATTCATTACCGATTTTCACCTGCCAAATATCTCATTTCTGCAGTGCAGGCATACCTCCAAGTCAGTATCAAAATTCTCCAATCGGAAGCTTCCGGGGTCTTTATCTTGCTTTTTTTAACCATCCCGGCAGGAGCTCTTCCTCCAAAATAGATTAATTCCCACGGTTTTACTGCATTCATCGAAAATTTGGGGCCTTTGATCGAAAATATTTTTCGCACGGGTAAATCCAAACTATCTTTCGTCCGGTAATTCTAAATTCAGACATTATGAATCGAAAACGAGTACTGATTCTTACAGGTTTGGTTCTGTTCCTGACAGGATGTACAGATTTTGTCATGATTTGCTCCCTGAATCCCTTTTATCTTGAAAAGAATGTGACGCTGCTTCCTGAAATTGAAGGCCGATGGTCTGTATTGCCATTGCAAAGAAAGGAATTGTCCGGAAAGAAGGAGGATAATCCAGTATGGAAAGGGGTTGATACGACTTCCGTCTGGAAAATTGAAAGAATGATTTTCAAAGAAACGGTTAAGACTCGTCAGGGGAAGGATTCCATCGTACTGAAGCCGCTGAATTTTTACCATGTTTTATTGGTTGGTAACGGTGCCGATTCAGTCATCTATCGGTTTAAAATGGTGATTTTCAAAGTCAATGAGGCCTTGTACGCAGATTTTATGCCCCTTGATAATACAGGACTGGAAAAGAGTCGTTTTGCGGCTGAAAGTTATTTTCGGATTCATACGCTTGCGAAGTTGGTCTTTCGCAATCAACATCCGGAGTTTTCGTGGCTGGGCGCAGAGTACACCAAGGAGATGATTGAGAAAAAACGGGTAAGGGTGAGCTACCGGTGGGTCAGTGATGCCGGCCGGCTTCTGCTGACGGGAAGTCCCGAACAATTGACGGGTGTGATTGAAAGGTATGCAGGTGAACCCCGTTTCATCGACTGGGAAAATCAAAAAGCCCAACTTAAGTTAAACCGTCTAAATTAAAAGTCATGGACCTTCAAAAATATCGGAAGCATTTGCTTGTAGCACTTCATTTGTTCTTCTGGATCATCTCCATCAACTGTTGGTATGTGGTATTTAATCCCGGTGTAGAATCCGCTGGTGCCATCAAGGGTTTGCAGGACTGGTGGCCGGAATTGATTTTATTGAATTTCATTTTCTATCTGTATTGTTTGTTGCCTTTTGTCTGGGTTCTGCGGAATACCCGGAGGTGGTTGAAAATATCGGCAACCATCCTTTTTCTGATCCCAGTTGCTTATCTTTTTTGGGATTTTCTTCATGGCAAATCGGGTAAGGATGATTGGGATCTTTTTACCACTTTTTTCCTTTCACAGTTTATGTATGTCGTCGTATTTCACTTGACGATTGCCGGTTCAGTCTATTTGAATCTTAAGTTCCTGATCCGAAAATATTTGGCAGTAAGCAAGTTCGGACTTTATCTGTTGTTGGTTTCTGCCCTTACTATTGCTGCTGCAGTTGCCAATTATGCGGTTTACAACTATGGAATTGACCTACTGTTTCCGCAACTTTATTTTGTCTCCTACTTTGAAATGTGGGAATTGATTTTCATCACCGGCCTGTATTTGGGGTTTACGACCATTCTCTTTTTGATCTGGCAATATGCGGCACTTTTGATTTCCAATCGTGAAAAGGTTCAATCCGAGCTCTCTGCACTGAAGGCACAGATTAATCCACATTTTTTATTCAATAATTTGAATACCATTTATGCGCTGGCCTCGAAAAATGATGAAAAGACCAAGGAGGTTATTTTGCAACTGTCAGATTTTCTTAGATATGTGCTTTATGATACGGCAAGTGAATTCATTTCCCTGGAGAAAGAGGCCGAAATCATCAAAACCTATGTTGAACTTCAGAAAGCCCGTATCAATGCGAAACAGACTGCCGTCGTCCTAACCATAGAAGGGAGTCTCGGCGATTGTCAAATTACACCTTTGTTGCTGTTGCCTCTGGCAGAAAATTGTTTCAAGCATGGGATAGGGAAAAAGTCTGGTAGTATCGCGATTTATCTTGGACTGAAGGGAAATGTATTGCATTTCAAAACGGTAAATAACATTGCCATGCGGGATGAATCGGTCGTAACCGAAAATGGCGGAATAGGTCTCAGCAATGTCGAAAAACGATTAAATTTGCTTTATCCGGGACGGCACTCCCTGAAGTTTGAGGCGAAGGAAGGAATCTTTACCGTGGAGATGCAGATTTCGCTCTGAATAGCACCGTAACAGGTGTAGAAAAGGATTGGTAAAAAAGTCATTTTTTGAAATGAATTACTTCACGTACCTTTGATTATGAATTGCATAGTTATCGAAGACGAACCGGCTGCCCAGTCCATTCTGGAACACAATATTTCCTTGTGTCCGGGTTTAAGTTGTCTGGGAATTTTTCAGGATGCATTTGCCGCACAGGCTTTTCTGGATCATCATACGGTTGATTTGATGTTTCTGGACATTAATCTGCCTGAGATGTCGGGTGTTAGCTTTCTGAAGTCACTGATCCATCCACCCTTGGTCATTTTTACGACTGCTTATCCACAATATGCCATAGAAGGTTTTGATCTCGAAATTGTTGATTTTCTGCTAAAACCCTTTTCCTTCGAGCGTTTCAGCAAGGCTGTCAACAAGGCAAAAGAACGGTTGAATGGTGCGGTTGTGGTTCCTGTCAATTCGAGGATCAGTGTCAAATGTGATCGCAGGATTTACCAGATAGGGATCGAGGATATTTTGTACGTGGAGGCCTGCGGGGATTATGTGACTTTGTGTTGTACGGGCAGAAAATTGGTGGTCCACGGAACGTTGAAGAGTTGGGAAGATAAATTGAGCGGATACTCTTTTTTGAAGGTACATAGAACCAATTTGGTCAATATCAGCAAGATTGACCATATTGAGGGGAACACCATCCATCTTGCCGGTCACAAGTTGTTACTCTCTGAAAATTACAAGCAGAATTTGTATGATCAGCTTTTCAAGCAGCAGAAGCCCTGATTACAGTTTGATATCATAGTCAGTTAACCTATTTCATTAACCCGTCAATAGTTGTTAAATTTGTCTCCCAAATCAAATTGAATGAAAAAAAATATTGTCATTTCCGGCCTCGTTATTTTGCTGATGAATGCCTTGTCCCCTGTGTTTGCCTGTACAAATTTTATTGTTTCGAAAGGTGCCAGCAAGGATGGATCCGTGATGATCTCGTATGCTGCCGATTCGCATACCCGATATGGTGCCATCGCTTTTTTTCCTGCGGCAGATCATCAACCGGGAAGCCGGTGTGAGGTATATCACTACGAAACCGGAAAGCTGATGGGAACCATTCCAGAAGTTGCACATACTTTTTCTGTGGTACAGTTGATGAACGAACACCAGGTTGCCATCGGCGAGACCACTTTTGGAGGGCTCGATTCCCTTTCATCGCAACCGGGAGCCATCCTGGATTACGGATCCCTGATGAGAATTGGTCTTCAGCGATCCAAATCGGCCAGGGAGATGATCCGGGTGATGACGGAGCTGATCGCCGAATATGGCTATGCAACAGGAGGAGAATCCTTCTCCATTTCCGATACCAACGAAGCCTGGATCATGGAGTTGATCGGAAAAGGGAAGTATGAAAAAGGAGCAGTATGGGTGGCCAGGCAGATTCCTGACGGTTATGTGAGTGGACACGCCAACCAGGCAAGGATTACGACTTTCCCCTTCCAGAAGAAAAACATTTGGAACGATTCGAAACAGACCGTTTATCACTCCTCCGATGTGATCAGTTTTGCCAAAAAACTTGGCTATTATTCGGGCAAGGATGAGACATTTAGTTTTTCTGATGTATACAATCCGGTAAAATTTAGTGGTGCTCGTTTTTGTGATGCAAGGGTATGGTCATTTTTCAGGACGGTAAGCAAGGAGATCAGGGAAAATCAGGAGTATACCAATTATGTGCTGGGAAAATTTGCACACAACAATACCCTTATGGATCATGCAGCCAATCCCAATGGATTTGTTTCGAACCGTTTGCCCCTCTGGGTGAAACCGGATGCGGGTGTTTCCCTGCAGGATGTAATGGCCAGGATGCGTGATCATTATGAAGATACACCGTTGGATATGCGAAATGATCCGGGTGCTGGACCTTTTGGATTGCCTTATCGCTGGCGTCCCATGGAATTTGAGGTAGACAGCGTGATGTACCTGAACGAAAGGGCGGTAGCTACGCAGCAGACGGGTTACAGTTTTGTTGCCCAATCGCGCAGCACACTCCCGGATGCCATTGGGGGTATTTTTTGGTTTGGCGTGGACGATGCAGACGGATGTGTTTATGCACCGATGTACTGCGGGATCAGGAGTATACCGGAGAGTTATGCGGTAGGCAACGGCTCGATGATTACCTGGTCCGAGACATCTGCCTACTGGGCATTCAGTCAGGTCAATAACTGGGCTTACACTCGGTACAACCTGATTCATCCTGAAATCGCAAAGAAACAGTCGAAACTTGAAAACCAATTTGTTGCGGAAGTAGCGGCCACAGATCAATCTGCAGTTGCCTTGTTCGGACAGGATCAAAAAGCAGCTGCTGATTTACTGACCTCTTTCTCAGTCGCAACAGGAAATAAACTGGTTGGGGACTGGAAAATATTTTACCGTTATCTCTTCATGAAATACCTTGATGGAAACCTGAAGGCGACGGAAGGGGAGCAACTGCTCGATAATGGCAACGGCAAGAATGTACCCCAAAAGCCAACTTTTCCCGGTTACGGTAAATCGTGGGAACGAAGGATGATTCAGGGTACAGGCGACAGATTGAAGATGCCAAAAAAAGAGTGATCCACTATTTGATACCACACAATTGAAAATGGACAATTGATTACAGCAGGGTTTGGATAATTTGTTCTTATTTTGAAGCGGAAAGATTTCCGGATCAGCAATTTGGAATTTCTACAACTACTATAAATTAACAACATGCAAACAAAGAACACAATGCTGTTTAATGACAGTAAAAGGGGTATAATATTCCTGATTCTGTTGACGAACATTTGTTTTATTTCCCTCTGTTCCGCGCAGAACAAGCTTTTGAGCGAACGGTTGGGATATCAATCAACAGACAAGGTTTTGATCGTCAACTGTGACGATGTCGGCATGTGCAGTTCGGCCAATCTGGCCGTGATTGAAGGGATGGAAAAGGGTTTGATCACCTCCGGCACCATTATGACCCCCTGTCCCTGGGCTCCGGCTATTTTTGATTATGCAAAGAATCATCCGGATAAGGATTTTGGCGTGCACCTGACGCATACCTCAGAGTGGAAATTTTACCGCTGGGGACCTGTAGCACCCAGGGAGTTGGTCAGTCATTTGATTGATCCGGATGGATACCTGTGGCACGAGGTGGAGGATGTGTATGCCCACGGCAATCCGGAAGAGGCCTTGATTGAAGGTCGTGCACAGATCAAGAAGGCACTTGCCGCAGGAGTACCTTTGACCCACATTGATTCGCACATGGGTACCATGCAGTATGCGCCCGAATATTTCAAGGCCTATGTCCAGTTGGCCATGGAATTCAACTTGCCGTTGCGGATGCCTTCCCAGTCGACCATGTTGAAGTTCAAACAACCCGGTTTGCGGGAGGAGCTGTCGAAGCAGGGAATCGTCTTTACTGACCATTTTGTATACGAGGAGTTGGACAATTACAAGGAGGTGAAACCTTTCTGGACGGGCATCATCAAAAATTTGAAGCCGGGTGTGACTGAACTTTTCATTCATGCTTCGAAATTGACGGATGAATTGCGGTCTATCACCGGTACGGCTGAAAAACGTTCGCAGGAGGCTGCCTGCTTTACTTCGGATCCCGATATCCGGAAATTGCTCAGGGAGGAGGGGGTGATTCTGATCGGATACAGACCCCTGATGGAACTGCAGCACAAGCTTAGAAAATAGGCGACTGCACTATTTTGGTTTATTCGGACTTCATTTGCAATACCAATTAATATGAAAAAATATATTTTTGGATTGAGCTTCCTGCTGGGAAGCCTGATCTTATCTTCTCCTTGTGCGTTCGGTAGTGACATTGAGAAAAAGGGCACTTCTTCCATTTATTTGCAGGAGCGAATGGTTCGAATCCAATTGCCCGCTGAAGGCGTTGCCAACATTGTGAAAATGATACGGCAGGGAACTGTTATCAGTGCTATTTCTGCCAATCGGGTTTTTAGTTTTGAAAAAGGGAAATGGCGTGTGGAGCAGTTTCCGGGTGTCTGGCAGACGGGTTGTCTTGATCCTGATGGTGCGCTTTGGTTGGGCGGAATTGGCCAAATTGCCCGTTTTAATGCTAAAAAAGAGATGCAACTTCCAGCGGAAGCTTCCGGAGATACGATCCATACCTTGTTATGGGAGAGCTCGAAAATACTTTTGGCAGGAACCAACAAGGGTGCCTGGCAATGGAATGGGACCTGGCAAAAGATTCCTGAATTGAAATCTTTAGCGATTCATCAGATGATCCAAAGTGGCGATGGGGATTTGTGGGCAGCTACAGAGGGTGGTCTGTTCCACAAAATGGACGGTAGTTGGGTGAATTTGTCGTATGCAATTCTTTCTCCTGGCCTGGGCATAAATTATTACAGCCTTGCAGAAGGAGCTGCCCCGGGGGACCTCTATTTTGGCAGCTTTCCCGCCCTCGGATTGATCTCGAAGAAAGGTGACCATCGGCTCTATTCAGCAGACAATGGTCTTCCCATTGGGCCTGTTACTACGATTTGCCAGTCCGGAGCGGAGATCTGGCTGGGTACACCGGATGGTGCCATCCGTAAAGCTGGTGATGCATGGCATTATTATGGAGGAAAACGGTGGCTGGATGACAATCGCGTCAATGATATTTTACCTATAGACAGTCAACGGGTTTGGGTAGCTACAGCGGGAGGAATCAACCAACTGGAAAAAATGCCGATGACTCTTGCGCAGAAAGCTGCCTATTTTGAGAAGCGGTTGAATGAGCGGCATCTGCACCACAATTTTGCTTCAGAGCTTCGTTTTAACAACCTTTCCGATACGACGAACTACTCCCATTCGACCAACGACAACGATGGTCTTTGGAGCTCCATTTACCTGGCTGCAGAGAGTTTTCGCTATGCAGTGACCGGTGAGCAGGAGGCATACGATAACGCAGTCAGAACCTATCTGGCCATGGAGAAATTGGGCACCGTAAATCCCATCCCGGGATTTGTTGCCCGTTCATATGTTTCTGCGGAGGAGAGTACGGGGGATGGCGGGGAGTGGCACCTGTCGGCAGATGGCAAATGGAAATGGAAGGGTGATACCAGTTCGGATGAGATCGTCGGACATATGTTCGCCTATCCCATTTTTTATGATCTGGTGGCGAAGGGTGAGATGAAGGAACGGGTCAGGGGTATGGTTGACAGATTGATGACACACATTGTCGACCACAATTTCCAGCTGGATGATCTGGATGGACTGGCTACCCGATGGGCCGTCTGGACGCCGGATTCACTCAACCATTCTAAAAGATGGCTGTATGAAAAGGGGATCAATTCGCTGCAGATTCTGGCATTTTTGAAGAGTGCGGCACACGTCACGCAGAACCCGAAGTACGAAAAAGCCTACAACTTCCTGGCAAGGGAGCATCATTATCTCGAGAACATGCTGGTGCAGAAGATGTATGGACCTTATGAGATCAACCATTCTGACGATGAACTCTCATTTTTGCCCTATTATACTCTGATGAGATACGGAAAGGAAAGCAAGGACCATGAATTTTTTGTGAAAAGCCTGACGAGAAGCTGGAATGCCGAGAAGGCAGACGGGATTCCGATCTGGAATTACATCTCTAGCATTGGCTTGGAAAAAGATTGCGGATTGGGCGATGCCTTGCTGGAGATGCAACAGATTCCGCTTGACCTTCGCAGTTGGAGAATGGTGAATTCGCACCGCTGGGACATTCGTAAGAGTGCCATCAATGACCGTTTCTTCAAACCCCAGGCTACTAAATCTATTTCACCTGCAGAACGGGCCATTTCGAAATGGAACAGCAATCCTTACCAACTGGATGGGGGAGGAGACGGTTTGGGAGAGGATGATGGTGCCTTTTTCCTGCTACCCTACTGGATGGCGAGATTTCATCGGTTGATAGAAAAATAGCCAGACATCCTAAAAAAGGGGTTAGAGAGCTGCAATTTAGAA
>CAINVV010000233.1 GCA_903854235.1 uncultured Bacteroidia bacterium
CCTTTTATCGCGAAGTTCGATGAAAACAATTCACTAACGTGGATGGTAAAATTCCAATCAGATGGAAATTCATTTGGATTGGAGTTGAACCAACTCGATAGAAATGAATTCTATCTTGCCGGATCCTTCCGTGGGAAACTATCCTGCAATGGATACTCCGTCCAATCCTCAGCAGGAGATCCGGACCTGTTTTTTGCACAGTTTAACAGGCAGGGTGAAATTGAATGGATCACCAAAAGTGGTCTGGACGAACTTGAGGAGGATGCTAAGTCATTTTATATTGTAAAATTTACCCGGTCGGGTGACCTGCAGTCTGTTCAACTCTCCAATGAGGATGAACGGACCGGGACAACTGGTTTTCAGCAAAACACAAACGAAGGATTGTGTTACGTTGGATCCCGTTATCAAACAACTGGGATGGACAAAACGGAGGAGGAGCAACCCCCAAAGCCTGCCACGCTATTCAGGCAAAACCAGAAGAAGATGAAACAACTTGGCATTGAAAAGAGCGCCTACACCCTTGCATCCGTCTGTTTGGCCCTGTCCTACCCCGGCAACCAACTTACAGATAATGACCTGCTCTCCCTGCTCCAGGATAAAACACAGCAAGTCGATGTTCTGTCTCCCATCCAAACTGAAATAATCCAAAATTTCAAGCTCCTTCAGAACCATGACGGAATCATTCAACTCAATACCGCCAATGCTGTTCCAATCAAAATGTCGTTTATTAAACTCTACAATTCTGCCCATTTCAAAATCATCCCTCTGGATAACGACGATTTGAAAATTAAGATAATTGATGGCGTTGAGTATGAATCAGGTTCCTTCAGGGAAAAAATAAATTCCTTCTTACTTGAACTTTCGACCGGGAATATTGTTCTTGATTTAGGTCGTGAACACCTGATCCTATCCAAAAACCTGAAACGCGATTTGCGCCTGGATGCGAAACATCCCCTAAAATAAGATCTCTGAAGCCAGATATCGTTTGTAAACAGCAACGAGAGTCGGACGAATTTTTTATTTAGTCAATCAGAATCGCAACATTAAAATTTTAATCCTATTTTTAAGGTCTAAATCCGGAATTTTACCATCTAAATGTAAATTCATGAGAATCAATTACTTCGTTAGTTCTTCTGTCCTTCTTTTGTCCCTGGTTTTCTGCCAAGAAACTTATTCTCAGAGTCTGGCAACCGGTCAGGAGATACAATACAACCCGATAACTACTGCAGTCCCATTCCTGACGATTACTCCCGACTCCAGGCATGGTGCCATGGGAGACGTGGGTGTAGCCACATCACCGGATGCAAGTGCCCAGTATTGGAATCCTTCCAAGCTTGCCTTCGTGAAGGATACCTTCGGAATCGCCCTGTCTTATACCCCGTGGTTGCGACAGCTGGTTAGTGACATCAACCTGGCCTATTTGGCTGCTTACTATAGATTGGATCATTTACAGACCATCGGAGCTTCCCTTCGATATTTTTCGATGGGATCAATCCAGTTGACTGACCAAAATGGGACCAACCTCGCCAGTGTGAGTCCCAATGAATTTTCTTTGGATTTCAGCTATTCCAGAAAATTGTCAGAGCATTTTTCCGGAAGTGTAGCCCTGAGGTACATCCGGTCCGATCTCTCCGGCGGAATCGGTCTGAATACTTATGTTCCCGGGCACGCCTTTGCAACAGATGTCTCCTTCTTCTACAACAAGAATTTTGGCAGCAGCGAAAACGATCAATCGATTGCCTTTGGGCTCAACCTTTCAAATATTGGAGGTAAAATTTCCTACGATGATGGCCAGAACAAGGAGTTTCTTCCAGCCAATCTGAGGCTGGGAACTACCTATTCCAAGGAATTGGACAATTTCAACTCCTTCGCCCTTTCTCTGGATATCAACAAACTGATGGTGCCCACTCCTCAGCTTACTACCGGAACTACAAATACATCCGGAGCAGTTGTGCTGCCCGACAACAACAACAATATGTCCGTGGTAAGCTCAATTTTCAGCTCATTTACGGATGCTCCGGGGGGAATGAAGGAGGAACTGCAAGAGGTCAACTATTCTCTGGGAGCAGAATACAGGTACAACCACCAGTTTGCCATTCGCGGAGGATATTTTCACGAAAGTCAGTACAAGGGAAACAGGCAATTCTTTTCAACTGGATTAGGGCTAAAAATGAATGTTTGCACGATTGACTTCTCCTATCTTATTCCGATTCATCAAAATAATCCATTGGCTAATACCATCCGCTTCACGCTCTTGTTTGATCTGAATATTTTCCACCAGAATACTAAAAAACAGGATCAGGGGAAATCTGCCGTTCCGGCTTCCTAAGTAATCCTGTTATTGAAACCGGATGAGCCGCAATAATAAGGTCTGTTACGAATCGCAGACTTTATCATAATCTGGAAGGCTGCGGATAGCAACCTGTTCAACTAACAACATGCCCTTTTTGAGCGGTAGCTCGTTCCTTATAGAAAACGGACAAGGGTAGCATCCTGCACTTTCAGGATAAAAGATCAGTTTTTATTTGAATGCACCCCAGACCTTATTGGCTGGAATGCATGCTGAATTGCCCTGATCGGTCAGACCTGGATGATTGTCTGATCGCCAGGAATTGCTATTAACAAAAAATCTTTGAGCGATGAAAAATTTATGGCCATTGTGCGTTGCACTATTTCTGCTTCCCATCTTTGCTACCGGAGAAAACCTTTTCGGTAACGGGGCCCATCAATGGAAAGCCCAAAAGGATGAGGTCTATTCCCAGGAGAGTGGTGAAATAATCCGGACGGTGCATCCCATTCTCTCCGCTGCCGTTTTTGAGGAAAAGTGTTACGTTGTGATGGAGGGCAATCTTTATCAGTTGGAAAAGGGTGCCTTCACCCCTGTGTCGGAGGCCCCGAAAGGAATATTCAGGCTAAAGCAGATCAACAACCAACTTTGGTTGCTTGCCAACGACGGCATCTTTCTGCGCGACTACAAGGGTTGGCAGAAAACCGATAACCGAAAATTTGTGGATCTTTGCCTTCATCAGAATCACCTCCTGGCTGCAACCAGCGAGGAAGTCTACAGGCTGGAGGAGGGTAAATTTGTAAGCATCAAACCCAAAGGCGGATACTACACGAGCGACATGACCATGTTGCAGGAGAATGGGTCGCAATTAAACGATACTCCTGTCAAACTGGGACCTATCACAAGGATTGAATCCCACAATGGAACGCTTTACGTTCTTCGCCCGGGAGAACTTGTGCTCTTTGATGGACTAGAGGTAAACAGTGACTTCATCGACTGGGGAAGACTACCTTCCCGGGAAACACACGATATGATCAGCCTCGGAAGCAGGCTGTTGATCAGTACCGGCAAGGGGATTGCCGTCTTGCGGGGCGCATCCCTTACCTCCCTTGGCGGGAAGGAGGGACTTCCGGTAGAACAGACCTCCTGTCTGGCGAATGGATTCGATGGAGATCTATGGATCGGTACAGCCAAAGGAGCGGTCCGAATGACAGCCGAAAAGGAATGGCAATATTTTGGCGCCCAGATCTGGTTGCCAGGAGATCACGTCAATGCAATTGCTGTGGGAAAGAACCGGGTATATATTGCTACCGATACCGGTATGGGAATCCTCAGTTATGAGCCCTTCACCCTACTGAAAAAGGCCTCTTTTTACGAAAAACACCTGGAAGAATGGGGTCACAAACGGCTTGGATTTATTCACAACTTATACTGGAAAAACGGGGAGTGGGTGCGTGAAGTAAGCGACAACGATGGTGGAAATACCGCCCCCTATCTGGCTGCCATGTGTTATAAATATGCCTGTACCGGCGACAAAACGGCACGCCACGAAGCGGTCGAATCAGCCATGGCCCTAATTTGGCTGGATCGAATCACACCAGTGGATGGATTCATCGCACGCTCCATATGGTCAGCCACTGCCGACAAGGACGAAAGGGGCAAACAAGGCTCCGGTGGCCTGCCTGCAAAATGGTATCCAACATCCGATGGCAAATGGTTTTGGAAAGGCGATACCTCCAGCGATGAGGTGATTGCCCACTTTTATGCTATTTCCCTTTTTTATGAACTGGCGGCAGAAGGCATAGAAAAAGAGCTTGCCAAGGAACACATCCGGCGTATGGCTTCCTACATCCTGAAATGCGGATGGGTAATGAATGACCTGGACGGCAAACCGACAAGATGGGCCCGCTGGAATCCGGAATATCTGTTAAGACCCTACGGTTACTCAGATAAAGGGTTGAATGGTCTGGAGGCACTCACTTTTATGGAAACTGCCTATGCCATTACCGGAGAGGAGATATTCAAAACAGGAAACCAGCAACTGATCAAATGGGGATACCCCAACAATACCATCCGGCAAAAAAATGTCTTCCCTCCGGAAACCATTGCTCCCTGGGATGACCACCTTGCCTTCTGGAGTTATTATACCCTACTCAGGTATGTCAAGGATCCTCAACTGAAAGCAATCTACCTTAGAAGCCTCGATAGAACCTGGGAGGTCAAGAGAATGGCACAGGTGCCATGGTACAACTTCATTTATGGGGCGGCAACGGGTAACGACTGTGAGGAGCAGAAGGCAATCGTTCATCTTCGTGACTTTCCACTGGACTGCATGGCCAACAAGTATGAGAACTCATTCAGGGATGACCTCTTTGTTGAACCGGGCTATACTTCTTACGAAGGAGGGAAAAAGAATCTTTCACCACGAGAATCCTCCATTGCCCAGGATAACCACAGTTCCACCGATCTGGATGGCGGTCTGGATGGAAAAAGAGTCATGAATCCTTCCGGATTTTTGCTCGATTACTGGATGGGCCGTTACCACGGATTCATTGAAGCTCCGACGACCAGTGACCCGGATCTGATCAGCGTAAAATCTATTCCGGGTCAGCATTTTGGTGCAGCACCCTACGACGGTCCTCCCAGACCAGCATTCTAACTAACCCGGCATTCTGTAAATCGCCGCGGAAGCCTTCCCAATGAGAAGTAATCTGTGCTAACCGAAGGCTGTTGAAACTTGGTTGAACTTGAGGAGTCCCTATGCTGCCGGATAGAAAAGTCCTCTCCTGTTCACAGGAAAAATATTGAATACGATTACCAATTATTTACTGCTATAAAATGAAATCATCAAAATTATTTGTACCCATCTGGATAGCCTCGATAATTTTCCTTACTGCCGGAAATGCCTCAGGCGAGCGAACAGAAAAAAATGTAAAAGAGGTGATGGAACGGGTGGTCACTGACCTCTACAAGAGCACAAGCCAGGCTGATCTGATGAAATTGGATGTTCAGAAGGTAACTGCTCTGTTTTCAAAAGAGGAGCTTCGGATATTAGCAACCACGCACTGGACTTTTGACGTGAATGTACCGGTGGTGGTCTCGGTCATGGTGAGCAAAGAAAAGGGTAGTCTGCC
>CAINVV010000234.1 GCA_903854235.1 uncultured Bacteroidia bacterium
AAATTAATTTGTTTTATGGACAATATTGCAGCGCAAACCATCAAAAGTACAGTTGTGATACTTGATAATTCACCTATTCACAGATCTAAAAAATTCAAAGCTAAAATTCAAGAATGGAGAGAGCAAGATGTATATATTTTCTTCTTACCTCCCTATTCTCCGGAATTGAATTTGATAGAAATACTCTGGCGTAGGATCAAATATCAATGGCTGAGTTTTGATGCATATCTCTGTTTTCAGAATCTCAAAGAACGATTGATCGATGTCTTACAAAATGTAGGTATAAAATACGACATTATATTTTAACCATTACTTAATAGTGTTCTGAGTGAAAATTATACGAATCCTATTTTTTATCATTTGTTTGCGAAATCTATCTAATATTGTATAACTTTATCAGAAATAGGTTTTTTTACATACACACTGATTTTAATTGATAATAAAATGGCAGATTCAAAAATTGATTTTTCATTCGAAAATTTGCATTTCTCCTGTAAAGGTGATAATGCCTGGGTTGAGAGACAATTAAATAACGTACTCAGCCGCATCCCGGCGCTTCTTTCTGCGCATAAAAAAAATGACAATCTTGTAGAAGAGGTTTTTGAAATAAAGGAAGAGGATTTGACTGAGGTTATTGGCAAGGATGCCTTTTTTGAAGAGGAAATTTCCAAAATTCCGAAGGCTAAAAAAGAGAAGCCGGCGAAAGTAAAGATGAAAAAGGAAAAGATAGCCAAAGAACCCAAAGAGAAAGTAGTTAAAGCTCCGAAAGTTGCCAAAGAACCCAAATTGAAGGTTCCCAGGCTTCCGAAGGAAACTAGTTTGACAGAGGATGGGCTCCTTGTTAAAGTTGCAAAGAAAAAAATAGCGAAGAGTAACCTGGTTTCTGAACCCGTTGACTCCCCGCTGTTTCAATTTATTACCGAGAAAAAAGCACTGAAAAATCAAGTGCGTAAATTTTTGGCAACAGCCGTTTTCCTTGCCAGGAACAACAATGTCTCCAGACTTTCCACACCTATGATATCCAAGGCTTTAAAATCGTACGGCATTGAAAAATTGCAGAATGCCAGTGACTGTCTCAACAAAAATGAGAAGAAGGGATATTGCTCCAAGGATGGCAAGGAGTTTGTCATTTCCGAAAATGGATACCTTTCTCTCGAGTAGATTTCTACAGTTAGAAATTGATAGACATACCAAGAAGATAGCTGATTCCTGCCTGTGGGAATAAGCCGTCTTCTTTTTGTCTGTTCCCTTCCGAATAATAGGAATAGACCCAACCATTCGACTCGTATTTTTCGTTGAACAGGTTGTTCAGGGTGGCAAAAAGAGTCCATTTCTTGACCAGTTTTTGGGCAATGGTGTAATCCATCCTAACACTGTTCACGAAATAGCCAGCCAGAGAGCGATCGTTGCTGGAAGTATTGTCGAGATACTGTTTGCTGACGTAGGTCGATTGCAGATTGATTCTCCAGGGTTTTGCCACTTGCCAGGAGATATTGCTTCCCGCAACCAGTGCCGGAGAGAAGGCGATGTCAGTTTTCCCCAGGTTGTGGGTAATTTGATTTCCCCAATGGTCCCAATCGTCGACATATTCGACAAATCCGATAATCTTGTTGCTGCTGAAGGTGGCATGATGTTCCCACTCCAGATTCTTCCCTATTTGCAGTTTCCCTGTGTATTCCACCCCGATTCGGTAACTCTTCGGCTCATTGGACATGATGGCCGCTCCAACATCGTTGATCCTTCCTGTTAATATCAGCTGATCCCTGTAAATCATGGCATAAAGGTTCAGACCGTAACTGTATTTACCACTTCCACCTTTGTACCCCAATTCAAAATCGTGCAGTTTCTCCTGGCGCGGAGCAGGTTTTGTTGGATCTGCATCCGTGTAGTTGCTCCTGTTGGGCTCCCTGTGCGCATTTCCGTACGACAGGTATAGGCTTTGATGTGAATTGAAAGCATAAAAAAGGCCAGCTTTCGGATTCAGAAAATCGAACAGATGCTTCTGGGTGATGTCTCTCAAATTGTCATCCATTCCGTTGATCCGGTAGTCGATGTGGCGGTACTGAACATCGGCATAAAAGGAGAGTCTTTGGCTCAATTGATAATTGAGTTTGGCAAAGATGTTGAAATCAATTTTCTTCCCTTTTGAACGATACCATTCGTGGTTGACTGGATTCTCCCCGTAATATTGGGCCCAGATCACCTTCCCGTAGTTGTCGCCCGAATAGGTATTCCAAGCTGATCCAGCCGTAAGTTCCGTTTTTTTCTCCCTGTAGCTGACAGATGCGATGGCTCCATAGAAATCGTTGTCCAACCATTTCCTGCGTATCAGGTCGGTTTCATTCAGCGTGGAATCTCCGATTACGGTAGGTGTCAGGTTGTAGTCCGTGAGGTTTTGATTTTGCCGGTATTCCTCATAGTAACCTCTTCCGTAGGTGTAGTGAAGGGAGAGGTTGGCACTAACGCTGTTGTTGAACTGATGCGTATAGTGCAACTGGTAATGGTCCTGTTGGTAGTTGTCCGTTTCATTGTCGTAAAAGGATACCTCACCATTCTTGCCATAAATTATGCCGGAAGGGTTGTAGGTTCTGTCACTTGCCAGCATATTGGAGGGTACTCCATTCCAGGCCTGGTAGGTTTTTTCCTTTCCCGAGAAGAAGATCGCCTTGAGCATGGAGCTTTCAGTATAATATCCGCCTGACAAATAAAAGGAGTGCAGATCACTGGAGGCTCTGTCGACATATCCATTTGAGCTGATCTTCGACAATCGTGCCTCCACCATGAACTTCCCGTCGATCAGTCCGGTACCCACCGTTGCTGTATTTTTGAGGGTTCCAAAACTTCCTGCTGCCGAACTCCAGCCAGCATAGCTCTGTTTGCTGAGATTGCTGGTCTGTACGTTGATGGTTCCACCGAATGCACCTGCTCCGTTGGTCGAACTGCCTATGCCACGCTGAACCTGGATGTTCTCTGTGGAGGCAGCGAAATCGGGCATGTCCACAAAATAGACCTCGTGCGACTCTGCATCGTTAAGTGGAATACTGTTTACGGTTACATTGATCCGGTTGGCATCGCTGCCGCGAATCCTGAAGTTGGTGTATCCGATGCCGGCCCCTGCATCCGAAGTTGCGACCAGCGATGGAGTCAGGCTCAACAGGTAAGGCAAATCCTGTCCGGTTTGCTTCTCAGTTAAATTACTAATATCCAGGTTTGTGTAGGCCATTGGGGTCTTGTTGCCGGCCCGGGTGGCAGAGACGATTACGTCTTCCGTTAACACGGGGGCAACTTCCAGGTTAATGGTAACGCTATTCGTGCCGGGGACCAGCACAAGGGCCGATTGATAGGAACGGTAGCCCACATAGGTAACTGCCAGGGTAACCTGATTCATTAGGATACCTTCCAGATGAAATAGACCCTGTGCGTCGGTGGCAGTCATCTTTTGCTGGTTCAGAAGCTGAACCGTGGCCCCTGGAAGTGGATCACCCTCTGCATTCCTGATTTTTCCGTTCAGATTGTATTGGGCCGAAAGCTGACCGAAAAGAAACACAAACAGGAATGACAGTAGAATTCGGCGGAGATGGCTGGTATTTGGCTGGAGGTTGGGTTGCTGATCAAAACATAACGGATTCATTGCTTTTACAATTAAAGTGATTGAATAATCAATCAGGCAATGACCAAATGTTCAGACGGAGATACTTTTGAAATGAATTTTCACAATCCCTTTCCG
>CAINVV010000235.1 GCA_903854235.1 uncultured Bacteroidia bacterium
ATAGGCTGTCTTGCTGACGAACAGGTAATCCCCAACCATCATCGATTTCTCCATGGAAGAGGTTGGAATGGTATAGGCTTCAATGAAAAAGATGCGGATGAAGGAAGCAGCAATGACGGCAAAAATGATCGCATCGACCCATTCAACCACCTTGGTCTGTTTGCCATCTACCGGATTTTTCTTTTTCCAGAAGGCCCAATGGACTTTACCCGTGATGTACATATCAAAAATGACTCCCAATCCCAGTATCCACCAGAAATTACGGAGCCAGATGACCCACAAGAAGTATAAACCTGCAACGATGCCAAATTGTATCCATTGGCTTTTAGAGATGTTCTTAAACATATTGTATCAGTTATAATTTTAACAAATCAGGCATGCTGAAAATTCCCTTTTTCCCGAAACAGAATTCGGCGGCGAGTACCGCACCCATGGCAAAGCCTTTTCTGCTGTATGCATTGTGTGTAATCTCGAGGTAATCGACAGCAGAATCGTATCTTATGGTATGTAAACCGGGATAAGGATCTTTTCTGATGGGTATAATTTGAAGTTCTTCTGCGTTTTTTGGAGTTTCGATGGTCCAGCTTTTTTTTGATCCGCCCTGGTTCAAAATCCCTTCCGCCAGCGTAATGGCCGTTCCACTGGGAGCATCCAGTTTCTGGGTGTGATGGATTTCGGTCATCGTGACATCATACTCAGAAAATGGCTTCATCATCCTGGCAAGGATCTTGTTCAGTTCGAAGAATAGATTCACGCCAAGACTAAAATTGGAGGCATAGAAAAAACAACCCCCTTTTGAGAGACACTCCATTTCGACAATAGCTCTTTGATCAAGCCATCCCGTAGTACCACTAACCACAGGAACCCCCGCATCAAAGCATTTCAGGTAATTTGAAATTGCCGTTGCCGGAGTGGTAAATTCTATGGCAACATCCGCCTGGGATAAATTTTCAGGTGTAAGATCCTGCTGGTTGTTCACATCAATTTTCAAAACTACTGTGTGGCCACGGCCAATCGCAATTTGCTCAATCTCTTTGCCCATCTTCCCGTAACCAATCAACGCAATCTTCATGTAGAAACTTTCTCTATAAGTATAATAATCCGCAAATATATTACAAATTTGAGATTATCCGGAAAAATCAACTTCTCCTCCCCATCGTCCCCCTTCGGCTACGCTCAGGGACCGGTCTCTTCCTAGTATTCCTACTCCGGCCATCTCCCGCCGGCTTGCCTGGTTACCATCCAGCCGGGATATTCGGGGGTAAGTGCACTGGCCTCATTGAGAAGCTGGAGCTCTTCGTTCGTGAGCAGGAGATTCACCGAAGCGATGTTTTCATTGAGTTGCAATAAATTTTTTGCGCCTATGATGGTACTGGTCATTCCGGGTTGACGAATAACCCAATTCAACGCGACCATAGCCACCGAGACCTGGTGATTCTTCCCAATTTCTGCCATCAGGTCGATCAGGTCGTAGGCTTTTTCCTTGTTGATAGGTGGAAAGTCGTAGGCATCACGTCGGCTGTCTCCGGCCACTTCGTTGTGACGGGTAAATTTTCCAGAGAGGAAACCACCTGCCAGCGGACTCCAGGGCATGATCCCAATATTTTCACTCTTGGCCATTGGCACGATTTCCCGTTCAATGTCACGGCTCGCTATGGTGTAATAATTTTGGGAAGCGACAAATTTCGTCCAGCCCATTTTATCCGCATATGAATTTGCTTTTTGAACCATCCAGGCTGGATGGTTGCTGATACCCAGGTACCTTACTTTGCCTGAACGGACTACATCCTCAAGCCCACGCATCGTCTCGTCCAGCGGCGTAATCGGATCTACACCGTGGATGTAAAGCAGATCAATGTATGACAATCCCAATCTCCTCAGACTATCGTCGACTGAATCCAGAATGTGCATTCTGGAGAGTCCAACCTGGTTGGCTCCGGGACCCATCCGGATTCTCACTTTGGTTGCCACGAATACTTCCTGTCTGGGGATACCAAGCTCTTTTAGCGCAATTCCCAACATAGTTTCCGACAATCCTTCCGAATAGCCGTTGGCCGTATCGATGAAGTTGATCCCTTCGTCAATGGCAGTTTTTACAATCTGGTTGACCTCCTCCTGAGGAACCTTTCCAATGGCCGTCCAAAAACCCTTGCCGCCAAAGGTCATGGTTCCGAGGCACAGTTCTGATACCAAAACGCCGGTTTTACCTAATTCGTTGTATTTCATTTTCGTTGAAATTTTAGTTGTGAAGACTATTTAAATAAATTGTCCAGACCAAATTTCTTGGCCACATCCTTCAAGGTGGAGTTGGCCTTCTTGGTAAATTCTTTGGCCACCAGACTCTTTGCCTCGGATAGATCGACCTTGACCTCCGGTTTTTTCAGGTTGCCTACCACATCAATCCGGATTGGATATTTTTCAATGTTTTCCGTGCCGGGAACCATACCGATAAAATTGGATACATCGGTGGCCAGATCGTTCTTGTTGACCTTGAAATTAAGCTGGTAATTTAGTTCCAGGGCAAGACTCTGGCTGCCTGATACCGTCACCTCCTGGTTGGCCACCTTGGTGGTAAATGGGGAGATGGATACGGCACCGTTCGTCAAAACCAGGTTGCCCGTAAAATCGTTTACTTTTACGTTGGTAAAAAGATCCTTCCTGAAGTATTTCCCTATCTCGGCGAACACCCCGTTTCCGACCAGTTCCAGATTTTTCAGCGTGATCTGGCCGTTGCCGTTCAGCGTAGCGAAGTAGGGGGCATAATCCCTTCCGAGCGTGCCCGTGAGGTTCATTACCGACAAAAAGGTACCCTTGCTGTTTCCTGCAAAGGGCAACAGATGCCTGACAACGGCCAGGGATTGGAAGGCGGTAGGCAGATCAAAATCCCGGATGTCTACCTTGAAATTGAAGTCAGCCGGGCTCTTCTCCTTGCCTGCATAGACTCCAGACAATACCATTTTACCTTTCAGCAGGTTCATGGATAGCTGATCGAGGGTGAGTTTCTGGTCACGGACCATTAATTTGCCCGTTGTACTTTTGATTTCCATCCGGTTGTATAGCATCCTGTCGATGTTGGCCTGAACGGTCAGGTCTATGTGGGCGGGCAGTACGTATGGATCGCTGTGGATGGTATCCGTAATTTGTGTACCACCGTTCATCAGCTGGGTCACATCCAGTAAATCGGATTTGACCTTTATGTTACCCAGGATGGTTTCGTCCTTGAGCAGATAGGCCCAGTAATTGGCGAAGGAGCCATCTACCGTAAAGTCGCTGGGTCCAAATTTGCCCTTCATTGCCGTGATGGAGATCTCTTTGGAATTGAATACAAAATTTGCCGACTGAATTCCTATTTTCGTTGGGAAAGCCTTTGAACTGTAAGTGAAGTTCTGCACATTGAGATCTCCCTTTGTTTGGAATTTGTCGTATTCTCCCTTGTCGATGGCAGTATAAGGACCCTCAAAATGGACACTGGTATGGATCAGTCCGCTGAGGTCGATGGAATCAAGGGGAATGGTGTTTTTCAGGGATTGAAATTCGATCTCCCCAACCACATCTCCCTTTAGAAAAGGGTTGCTGACTGGTTTCGTGACCAGCAAGTCGGATACAAACGGATGACCGGCTACAAGTGCCTGCAGTTTCTTCAGGTGAATGGTCAGCGAATCCATGGGCCCCTGGGGTTTACTCAGGGTTGCTTCGATTTCTATTTTGTTGATTTCGTTGGTTTTGGAGGGGTATTTCATTCTTCCATTCATCAGCTTCAATTGTGCCTCCAGAGCAGGAGCCGTTTTGTCAGACCAGAGCCCTTTCACGGAACCTCCAAAGGTAAGTGTGCCGCTCTTTTCGAAGGATTTCAGCTTTGCCTGTTGTTCGGTTGGAAGAAATCCGATCAGGGCCTCCAGGGAGGAACCGTTCGATTGAAAAGTCAAATCATATTGATCAGACTGATTGCTCATGACAAAACTTCCTTGTAATTCAAGGGGCAGTTGATTGATCTTTAATTTATTGGCAAGAAAATGAAAACTCTTCTGGTCGAAATTTGCCTGAAGACCTCCCTCTCCGGATACCAGCATTCCTCCAACCAATTTTTTGCCGTTGCTGGCAAAGATTAGACTATCGACCTGACCGGAGAAATTCAGTTTGGAGTCACTGCCTTTTAGCGCACCCGATAAATCAAAATTGGCATTTTTGAAGGAAGCAAAGGTATGGGCCTGATCATCCTGGTAGGTAAGTGATCCGTTGCGAAGTTGAATCCTTGTCAGGCTGATCTGCATTGGACTGTTGTTATCAGTAGCTGCATTTGCTGCAGCGGGCTTGGATAGATCCCAGTTGGCTTTCCCGGTAGGGGAGACCAGCAGATTGATTTGCGGATTGGTCAGAACAATCTCGCGGATGTTGATTCCTCCAGCCTTCCACAAGGAGGAAAGGGAAACGGAGGTGGAGAGCGTTTGGATGCTGATCAGCTTCTTCCCTTCAAATTCGTTGATGCCGGCAACAGTCAGTTCATTCACCTTCACCTCAAGTTGTGGAAAACTGCTGAACAGCGATACATCTACCTCCTTGAAATCCACTTTTGCCTCCAATGATTCGTTGGCCTTTTGTTTGATGCTGCTGATGATTTTGCCTTTAAAAACGATTGGTATCAATACGATAGCTATTACTAGGGTGACTACAGCTATGCCTGAAATCTGAATTATTTTCTTTTTGTTCATCCTCTTGGATTAAAGGGTAATAAGCAATTTCCTAATCATGAACAGAGCATTTTGGCCTGTTCTTGTGATGTTTCTATCCCGGTCACTGCCGAAATTGTAAAGTTGGGATACCACACTGCCCTGGCAGGCAACAGCTACCCAAACCGTACCAACGGGTTTTTCTGGTGTGCCACCACCTGGACCTGCGATACCGGAGGTTGCTACGGCAAGATCAGTCTTCATCAGTTTGCAGGCGTGAAGGGCCATTTTCTCGACCACCTCACGGCTCACGGCTCCGTGGATCAAAATGAGTTCCTCATCGATGTCGAGCAGATTGATTTTTACCTCGTTCGAATAGGCTACAACACCCCCTTTGAAATAGTCACTACTTCCTGGATTCTCTGTAAAGAGGGCGGCCAGTGCACCTCCCGTGCAACTTTCTGCGGTCGAAATGGTTAGTCCTTTGCTTTTCAGAATTTTTCCGATACTTGCTGCCGGAGATTCCTCGTTGAATCCATAGATATTGGCGGCAATCAGTTTTTGCAATCCAGCTATAAGTTCGGCGACCTCTGTCTCCATCTTGGATTGTTCCATTCCACGGGCCGACAGACGTAATCTAACTCCTTGTGGACTAGGAAGATAGGCCAATTTAATGTGGGTTGGCAAACCGTCCTCCCAGTCAGAGATCTTTTCCGCAAGCATCGATTCAGGTAATCCCTGGGTCAATACGGTTTTGTGGTAGATGGTAGAGGTTTGAAAATTATTCCGCAAGAATGGAATCACCTCAAATTCCATCAGGTATTTCATTTCGAACGGAACCCCGGGCATGAAAATATAGGTACATCCATTCTTTTCCAATAATAGACCGGGTGCAGTACCCAGTTTGTTTTGAAACACCCGGCTGTTTTCAGGAACAAGGGCCTGATCCTGGTTCAGTCGGTTGAGCGCAATGCCCCGTTTGTTGAGCAGATCTTCGATGTTTTGCAGCACTGTTGGATCAGAAACCAGTCTGGTATTAAAAAAGTCGCAGATGGTATCTTTGGTCTTGTCGTCACGCGTTGGTCCCAAGCCCCCAGTGACCAATACCAATTGAACCTTTTTCGCAGATTCCGTAAAAGTTTCCACGATGTGTTCGGGATCGTCCGAGATGCTGATAATCTCCCTGACATTGATTCCTTCGTCGTTCAATTTCTGAGCCATCCAGGCCGAATTGGTATCTACGATCTGTCCGATCAGAATTTCGTCCCCAATGGTGATAATATCTAAATTCATGTACGTTATTTTCAGTTTTTTATATCAGATCATATCCAAAAGGATAAAGGCTTAACCGCATCAGCTTGAAATGCTGCAATCCAAAAGGAATGCCGATGAGCGTGATGCAAAGCAATATTCCGCAAATAAGATGGGAGAGTGCGATCCACAATCCTGCGAAGATCAGCCAAATCAGATTCAACAGACAGGAAAGCCCAGGGATGGATCCTCCTGTAGGACGAACCCGTTTTCCAAACGGGGCAAGCGTCGCAATCCCAATTTTAAAAGCCTGCAGTCCCCAGGGAATACCCACAATGGTGCAACAAAGAATCAATCCACCCCAAATGTAACCCAGAAAAGCGACAAAACCACCAAATATAATCCATATTACATTTCCGATCAGGCTCATGCTTTTGTTTTTAGTTTGTGAATCAATGGGCTAATAGCTAATTTGCGGTGAAGGTACAAAATGAGTCGCAAAAGACATTTTATTCTTTTCTTTGTTCTGTTTTTTTAACAATCGCAATGAGAATATTATTTGTATGTCTGGGCAACATTTGCCGTTCACCGGCAGCGGAGGGGATTTTTAACCACTTCATAAGGGAACGTGGCCTTGAAAAGTTGGTAGCTTGTGATTCTGCCGGAATCGTGGGTTTTCACGAAGGCGAAGGTGCCTATCCAAAAATGAAAAGCATAGCAGGAAGAAGAGGTTATGAATTGACCTCTATTTCCAGACCTGTCAGGCCGGGAGTTGATTTTGAAAAATTTGACTTGCTGATTGGCATGGATGATCAGAACATCAAGGAACTTAACAGAATGGTTGCCGATACAAAACTGAAATCCAAAATCCATAAAATGACCGAATTCTGCACCTTTCATTTACATTCGACAGTTCCGGACCCCTATTACGGTGATACGAAGGATTACGAATTGGTGCTTGATTTGCTCGAAGACGCGTGTGTGGGATTGATAGATTTCATTTTGAAAGAAGGGGAAATTTAAAATTTAAACGGGAAGCTTCGCGTTGCTCCCGTTACGGACAATTGCCAATCAGTATCAAGTGAGGGGTTAAAAGCAGGACGGTTTACCACATTACTTTTAACCCCTCAATGGTCTAATGAACCCTTAAATATGAATTTTTAATTCAGTTTGATCAACCATACATCGGTTACCTTGGACCTTTCACGCCAGTTTAATTTGGATTCTTCGGGCTGGTCGAATGTTACCTCTACTTTTCCATCACTTACATATTTTGGATTGAGTGGGAACTCCTTAAACTCTTCGTAACCTTTGTTGTAAATAGTCGGATCGATGCGTTCTCCGTCGACCCGTAACAAAGCCTCGCGGTATCCTGCTACCCGGATCAGGTAGCGGCCATTGGGATCCAGATCGCAGTACTTCAAAATCGGAAAATTCTGAAAGAGCTGGGTCGAGAGTCTTCTGCGGCTCAATCCGCCCTCCCACCAGGCAACATCCGTCGCATCGTCGGAGAAGGTAGTTACGTGGCTGCTTTTTGAGATGTCGGAGATGTTATCATAATAGCTGCCATCTCCGGGATTCTCCCATTTGGCGATGACCTCGAGCCTATCCAGTTTTTCTTTTTCGGTGGCCATCTTCTCCACCTTTTTGAATTCGTCTGCCAACCACCAACGGTTGTTTAGCGGGTAGTCGATAAAGTCGAGAATGGCGCCTCTTTCCGATCCGCTGGCCTGGTATTTTTTCACACTGGTCTGTAGTCCAATGGATTGCCAAAGGTCCTCACAGAGGTCTACAATCTTGGTTCTTAAACCGTTGGTTATAGGCTTCTTGTCTCCTTTGTTCACCAATTCGAGTGCCATCTCCATCGCCTTGGCCGCACCGATTTTAGGCGATTTCAGCAATACCTCATTGGCTTCTGACTCCAGTTTTTGTTCGTAGGCTTTCCTGCGTTTGACGTAAACATCATAGTTGGAACGCATCACCATCAGTTGCCAGCGCCAGTTCTTGTTAAGTTCGGGATGGAGCGTTTCGAGGTTCTTCCAAAAGGAGTAGGTTGCCTCGATTCCTCCATTTTCCTCGGTCGGACCTACCCAATTCCTTTCCAGGGCCAGAATGCCATCGGCGCCTTCTTCCGCGACTGTGGATCCAAAGAAGAAACGGGCATACTCCACCATCACCTCCCTGACCGGGCGATCCGGATTCCAGGCCATCTGACTCCAGGTAATTTTATTGACATCATCGTGTACGCCATCGGAGTAGGAGAGGAAGCCATCCGTAAACGGGGCAAAACGGTTGTGAATTTTCGCATAGTAAACCGGCTGTGGATTGGATACCTCCCTTCCTTCGGTTAAGGCAAAGGCCTGGTCGAAATTCAATGTCGGATACTGACAGCGAACGGTATGCGTCAAATCGGGATAATGTCTGTGCAGGTATTTTTTCGGAAGCCTGAAGCGTGTCGCAGCCAGATCGGGGCTGCTCGGACCTGTGACTACCCCAGTCAGCCAGTCGGGATTGTTTTTTTCCAGATATTGGTAAAAATAATCCACCTGATCGTCTGAAAATCCCTGAAGCGAGATCCACATCGTTGCTTTTGGATGATAAAGTTTCAACTTTGCAGTGATCTCCTTCAAAAAGGGCATTACGTCTTTGGGATGGTTGCTGCCGGGGTCGCCTCCCGGAAAGAAAACGCCATCCAGATAAGGACACTCTTTGTAATAGGCTTCGTGCCTGGCCACCTCTTCCTTGAATTTGACAGGATCGGAAAGATCAACATCAGCAGGGATCCAGTCCCAGTGGTCGAGACCATATTCGTGGCAGATTTCACTGATTTTTTTGTTCATCACCTCCCTTGGATATTTCATTAGTGGATTGTTTTTTCCATCGTGAAAGGGGATGTTCTCTATGCTGTTGGTGCCAAACAAGGCCAGTTCACGCAAGTATTTCTCGTATTGGTACATGGTCCAGGAGTCCCACGAGTTGGCGGTATTCCGGTATCCAACCTGATGACCGCGGATCGGATACTTGGGGGAGGTGGCTATCTCATTTTTCGGATCAAAGAGAATCTTGTTATGGGTCAATTCGGCTGTTCTAAGCAACTGTCCGATGGCAAAAATAATTCCCCGCTGATCGGCGCCTATCAGCCACAACACTCTCTTACCGTTCTTTTGTTCTGTCACCAGTCTAAATCCTTCCGGCTTGTTTTCTGGTTTGTTATCGGAAAGGCTTGCAGGAACTGCAGTTCCATTCAGCTCTTTTTCGGAAGATAATACCAATGCCAGGACTGGTTGATTTTCAATTTTACCGGTTTCTTTCAATTGAAGCGTGGTTCGTTGGGCGATCTCCTCCTTCAAAACCCGGATGGCAGTTTCCCGGACCGGGGAAGGGATGTTTTTGGAAGCAACAATGGTCGCCCTGCTGAGGTCAACGACTTGTGCTGAAAGCGAGATGCCGAACAATAGCAGCAAGTTCAGCCATAATACTC
Organism: uncultured Bacteroidia bacterium; assembly: GCA_903854235.1. Lineage (GTDB taxonomy): Bacteria > Bacteroidota > Bacteroidia > Bacteroidales > Prolixibacteraceae > CAINVV01. The sequence goes on from CAINVV010000235.1 coordinate 9,400, forward strand.
TTTTCATGTTGATGGATTTGTTGTTAATAATTGATAGAATTCGTAGTAGTTATCTTTTTCTATTTTGAACTGGATCTGAATTCAGGAACTGCCTGGAGTGCATCCATGAAATTGTGCACCACATCCGTGTGGCAATCCTCCTGCCAGGAACCTTTTCTCCATGCCATGGTATCGCACATGGCTGCAGGACCTCCGTCCGAGTCAATGAAATAGGTCACCCAATTCAGGTTTCGAAGTGCAATTTCGCGGTAGCGATCTCCACCGCCAGCTGCGTAAAACAATGCTGCAACGCCTCCCAGCTTCGAACAGGCACCTCCCCAGGGTCGGAGATCGGAATCTTGTTCTCCCATCAGTGTAACGCCCCCCGGCATTTTGATGGAGAAATTCTTCATGGCAAAATCGATGCAATCCTTCGCCATATCTTTCCAATCAGGGTCCAGTTTCTCCTTTTTTTCGATCAGGTACCGAGCCATTTCGAGCGGAGTCCATGAGTTCCTGTTGTCCTCTTCGGTCATATCCTCGAAGAATTGAATCCATAGGGAGCCACTCCGGCTTCCGGATGCATCCAGCTGGTACTCCTTGATCCAATGCCAGAGTTTTGCCCGTGGAGCAACGAATTCTGCACTTCCCAACTCTGTGAGCCCGTCCCACAACCGCAAAATGTAGACCATATTTCCATTGCGTTCGCCCCAATGCTGGCCTGTGATTGCATCCACGCGAAAGGGCCAGGGTGCATGGGATTTGTCTCCGGTACGCATGTTTTCTGCCAGAACCCTTGCAACCTCCTGGGCTTTCTCACCCCAAATCGCCCTCCGCGTACTCTTGTACAGCTGCAGATAGGCATATCCTGCAATTCCCCCCTTGTCGGGTTCAATCACCTGCGTTCCATATTTTGCGTCACCCTGGGCACTCTTTGCGAGTGGAAAGTCCTCATTATTACCGGTGGAACGAGGGAAATCAGCATAAAATCCTGCGTTGCTGGTTGTGGAATAATCTGCTAGCACCACGCCCATCTGGGTAGCATACTTCAATGGAAGACTGTCATTTTTTCCGCTGTATTCCCAGTATTTCAAATAGGATAGTATTCCCATTCCAAGTTGTGTACAGGGAATGAAATCTGTTTTATAGGCCTGGTACGCGGAATCCAGGAAGGTAGAATAAAAGTAAACCGGAAATCTCGGTTTACCGATCGGGGCCTTGAAATACCAGTTCATTTCCCGTTTCATTGCATCTTCCCAAGTAGTCCAAGGCAGCAATCGTCCACTTTTATCATAAACAGCCTTGTGAAATCCAATCTTCTTCAAAAGAGGTTGTTCTTTGCAACCGTTAGACAAAAGCCCGGTTAAAACGAGAAAAATAACTACCACCATCCAATGTGGAAAACGCATTTGCTTCATTTTTAGTTTGTCAGATATTACTTTGCTACTTCAATTTTCCAATCCTTGAATACCACGGTATATTGTCTGGTATCGGGTCCTCCGGCTGCCAGACCGATGTCGACTGCCTCGTTAAGTCCAGGCACTTCAGTCGTCTGCTTCTCAATGATCCAGTTTTTTCCGTCCAGACTGATGTATCCGCTGAAATTATTGCCGTGACGCACCAATTTCAGATAGATGGGGGTCTTGCTGTGTTCCGGCAGATTTTGACTACTGGCCTTGTGCATGCAACCATTGGCAAACTCGTCGTACTGGATTCCAGCCCGGCCCGGGGTCCCAAACAGCAAGACGGATCCCTTTGAACCCGGCAGAACATCGAAACTTTTGGCCAGGTCGTTTCGCACGAAGAGCCCGCTCCTGAACCATTCGTGTGTCCGATCCCCAAAAGTACTTATTTGGACCGTTGCCACGAAGTCGCCCTTCACTGCTTTGACATAGGTAGCTGCGTAGGAATCTTCTGCATGGTAAAAATCGGAACCACTTGCCGTGATTTTATAACTATTGTTCTTTGAATCAGCCTCAATGCTGAATGGTTTTGCCCTTGGCGAACCATACTGATACATCGA